>NZ_JBISBU010000024.1:0-71513 GCF_044385805.1 Haloferula sp. A504 | reverse complement strand
GTTGGGTTTTGTGTGTGAGTCATTGATTTGAACACCAACAACTTACACCAAAACTCCAACCGCCCTCAATTCTCGGTATGAGAAATCCGGGCTAGCGCCGCCATCTTTAGGAGCTTCTTGCTCTGGCCACCACCAAGGATCATCATCGTCTTCCTCAGCAACCTCAATCCGCCGTGGCTCCCGTCCGAGGATATCCACGAACCCCAACGGCCTATTCAAAGCAAATCCATACAGGTTCATCCCACCTCTTTTCCCTATCGGATCCCTTGATGGCCACCTCCCCATCACAGGGTCGTAGTATCTGTAGCCGTATTCTGTCACTACGTCAGATTCGCGTCGTGACGGTTTCGAGGGTCCGGGTTGGAGAGGGAAGTATCCCATTCGGGGAAGTCAATACATGAAGCGTGGGGAACAGGGAAGCTCGGAGTGGCGATGCGGGATTCGTCGAGACGGCGCAAAGGCGAGGGACGTCCAGACGCGATGGCATCCAGAACGGGGCTTCATTCCTCCCGCGCCGGTGGCTTGCGGAGCTGTTTCTTGCGGGAGAGAAGCCGCTTGTCCTCGACGGACTTCTGTTTCGACCGCCGGGAGCGGCGGCGTTTCTGGCGGCGGATCTTCTCGATCTGCTGGCGGCGTTTTGATTCGCGCCCGAGGCGGCGCTCCTCGAGTTCGTCGCAGAGTTCGCGGCGGGCGTGGTAGCGGTTCAGCTCGCGCGAGCGCGAGGACTGGCACTTGATCTCGATGCCCGTCGGGTGGTGCTTGAGATAGACGCAGGAGTGGGTCTTGTTGATCTTCTGGCCCCCGGAGCCGGAGCCGAGGATGAATTTCTCGGTCAGCTCCTCGTCGATGATGCCGAGGGTTGCCATCCGCGTCTCGAGCGCGGTCCATTTTTCGGGGGAGATCAAGGCTGGCGGACGCGTTGGACGTAGGCCGCGGCGGCGGTCCGGATCGAGTGAGCGACGTCCGCCTCGGGGCGGGCGAAGGGCGGGACGAACCACGGGAAGCTGCCGATGAGATCCGTGACCACGGCCACCTCTCCATCGCAGGTGGTTTCGCCGCAGCCGATCCCGATGGTCGGCACCGGGAGGGTGGCGGTGAGTTCGCCCGCGGCTTCCTGGACGACGCTTTCGAGAACGATGGCGAAGACGCCCGCCTCGATCAGTGCCCAAGCGCCTTCCCTGAGGGCATCGAGTTGTTCCGGCGTCCTGCCCTTCTTGTGGTATCCGCCCTCCTCGAGCACCCGCTGGGGCAGCATGCCGAGGTGGCCACATACGGGGATGCCGGCTTCGGTGATGGCCCGGACCTTGTCGGCCTGGCGGATTCCTCCTTCGAGTTTGACGGCCTCGGCACCCGCTTCGACGAGGAGGCGGGCATTCGCCACGGCGGTGTCGGGGTCGGGATAGGTGTGGATGGGGAGATCGGCGAGGACGAGGGCGGTGGGTTCGGCGCGGGCGACCGCTGCGACGTGGTGGCGCATGTGCTCGAGCGTGACGTGGGTGGTGTCGGGGAAGCCGAGCGCGACCATGCCGAGCGAGTCGCCGACGAGCATCAGGTCGATGCCGGATTCATCGAGCAGGCGGGCGGTCGGGTAGTCGTAGGCGGTGAGCGCCGCGATGCGGGCGCCGCCTTTCCGATCGCGCAGGGCCTGGGCTTTTTCGACGCCGGTCATGGGAGGAGGCTGCGCCTCCAAGTTCCAAGTGAGAAGTTCCAAGTTCCAAGA
This sequence comes from Haloferula sp. A504, assembly GCF_044385805.1. Classification (NCBI taxonomy): domain Bacteria; kingdom Pseudomonadati; phylum Verrucomicrobiota; class Verrucomicrobiia; order Verrucomicrobiales; family Verrucomicrobiaceae; genus Haloferula; species Haloferula sp. A504. The sequence continues at coordinate 69,793 of NZ_JBISBU010000024.1, read as the reverse complement.
GATCGACTACCACGCGGCCTGGACGAGGGCGAGGTCGGGTTCGTTGGTGTCGAGGTGGGCGAGGTGCTCGGCGATGGTGGAGTGGTCGCCGGGAAGGACGAGGTCCGGGCGGATGTCGGCGAGCGGTTGGAGGACGAAGCGACGCGAGGTCAGGCGCGGGTGGGGGAGTTCGAGGTCGGCTTCGGCAATCGTCTCGTGGCCGAAGTAGAGCAGGTCGATGTCGATGGTCCGGGGCGCATTCGGGCCGGCGGAACGATCGCGGCCGAGCTCGAGCTCGAGGGAGAGGGCGGCAGCCAGGAGTTCCTGCGGCGAGCCTTGGAAGCGGATCTCGACGACCGTGTTGTAGAAATCGGGCGAGCCCTCGGGGCAGGCGACGGGAGCCGTTTGATAGATCGGTGCCTGAAGCAGGCCGTCCGCGGACATCTTCCGCAAGCGGTCGCGGGCCTGCCGGAGGTGGGCGAGGCGGTTGCCGAGGTTCGAACCGAGGGCGAGGCCGGCCGAGTGAGAGACAGAAGACTGGAAGACGGAAGACATGGCTCGCTTCGCGGGAGACGGAAGATTTGAAGACAGAAGATGGAAGAGCTGATTGGCCAGGGGTCTTGTGTCTTCTGTCTTCCAGTCTTTTGTCTTACGTCAACCCCAGCACATCCTGCATGTCGTAGAGACCGGCAGGCTTGTCGGCGAGCCAGGCGGCGGCCTGGGTGGCACCGGCGGCGAAGGTCATGCGCGACGAGGCCTTGTGGGTGAGTTCGACGCGCTCGCCGTCGGCGGCGAACATCACGGTGTGGTCGCCGACCACGTCGCCGCCGCGCAGCGTGTGCATGCCGATCTCCTTGCGGGTACGGGCGCCGGTGATGCCGAAGCGGCCGTGCTTCACATCGTCCTCGTAGGAGGTGCCGGTTTCCTCGTTGAGGATCTCGAGCAGGCGGCGGGCGGTGCCGGAGGGGGCGTCGATCTTGTGGCGGTGGTGCATTTCGGTGACCTCGATGTCGAAGCGGTCCTGGCCGAGCACCTGGGCGGCCTTGCGGGTGAGCCAGAAGAGGGTGTTGACGCCGACCGAGAAGTTCGGGGCGAAAACGATGGGCAGCTGCTTCGAGGCTTCGACGATCGCGGCGCGTTCGTCGTCGGTGTGACCGGTGGTGCCGATGACGAGGCGGGTGTCGCTTTCGAGGGCCGCCCGCAGCAGCTCGCGGGTGAAGGAGTGGATGGTGAAGTCGATGACCGTGTCCGCCTTGGCGATGGCCGCGGCGAGGTCTTCGCCGACGTCGTGGGTCGCCGCGACTTCGGTATCGGGGTTTTCTTCGACGGCGGCGATGACCGCCTGGCCCATGCGGCCGGATTTTCCGGTGACGAGGATGGAGTTCATGGTTCTTCTTTTTCCGGCCGGTAGGTGCCTGCGTAGCCGGGGGTGTAGAGGCGCAGGCCGAGGATGGGTGCCATGGCGGTGAAGTGCTTGTCCACTGCATAGACGCGGCAGTCGGCTTCGAGGGCGAGGGTGGCGACGAGCGCGTCGTTCCACGGCACGGTGAGGCCCTCGGCGCGGAGGCGGGAGTAGGTTTCGGCCGCTTTGCGCCACAGCTTCTGATCATTCCGCAGGTAGGGGAGGATGTTGAGCCATGCCTGGATGCGGTTTTTCTCGTCGCGACGGGCCCCGCCGAGGAATTCGAGCTCGACGGGGCCGCAGAGGGTCGCTTCGAAGGCATCCAGCAGGCCGCGCACCGCCAGTTTGACCTCGAGCTTTCCCGCGCGGCGGAAAAACTCGACCATGGCACTGGTGTCCACGAGGACCATCAGCGGTCGCAGGCCTCGATCTCGTCGTTGGTCATCGGATAGTCACCAAATTCGCCTTCCATGACCATCCGCCCGAATTCCTTGGCCATCTCCCGCCGGATGAACTCTTGGGCGGCCTTGACGATGGCTGGACCTTTCTTGGTTTCCCCGGTCAACCGCATGGCGTCTTCCAAAATCTCGGATTCGATGTCGACGGTGATTCTCATGAGGCCAATTGAATCCAAAAGATGAAAAATTCAATTAAAAAATCATCTTTTCGATTCAAGAGAGGAGATCGAAATCATGCATCAGCGCCTGCAGCGAGTCGCGGCGTTCCGGGGCGAGTCCGACGAGGGGCAGCCGGAATTCGTTGGTGCAGTGGCCTTGCAGGGCAACCGCTTCCTTGATCGGGACCGGGTTGGTATCGAGCGACATCAGGCCGCGGAAGAGGGGATACCACTGCTTCTGCATGGCGAGGGCCTCGTCGAAGGAGCCGTTCAGGCAGGCGCGGACGAGGCGGACCATGACATCGGGGACGAGGTTCGAGGCGACCGAGACCAAGCCCACCGCGCCGCAGCTCATGAATGGGACCGTGAGGGGGTCGTCGCCGGAAAGAATGGCGAAGTCGTCGGGCAGGGCCTGGACGAGCTGGTTGACGCGATCGACGCAGCCGCCTGCTTCCTTGATGGCGGTGATCGTCGGGCAATCGGCGGCGAGGCGCGCGGCGACCTCGACCGGGATGGGAATCGCGGAGCGGCCGGGCACGCTGTAGAGCATGATCGGCAGCGAGGTCGCCGAGGCGATCGCCTTGTAGTGCTGGTAGAGGCCTTCGGCGGACGGCTTGTTGTAGTAGGGGCAGACCTGGAGGGTGCCGGTGGCGCCCGCCTGTTCGGCGGCCTGGGTGAGGGTGATGGCCTCGGAGGTGGAATTGGCTCCGGTGCCGGCGACCACCTGACAGCGCCCGGCGGCGTATTCGACCGCCAGGGCAATGACGTCGATGTGTTCGTCGTGGTCGAGGGTCGGCGACTCGCCGGTGGTGCCGACCGGCACGATTCCGTCAATCCCGGCGGCGACCTGCCGGTCGATGAGGGCCTGGAAGGCGGGCTTGTCGACGGCCCCGTCGCGGAAGGGAGTGATGAGGGCGGTGTAGGTGCCTCGGAAGCTCATGCGCGGGAGATTGAATGCTGAACGCTCAAGGTCCAACACCGAAGATGGGTCCGCGGGGAAAATGCAGGAAGGCGGCAGGATGCCGCCGGGACGGCCTGCGGCAGGGATGCCGCAGCCGCCTGCTCAGTCTTCGATGGGCTGGATCCAGATGTTGCGGAAGCGGACCGGATTGCCGTGGTCCTGGAGCGAGATCGGACCGGTGTCGCCGTGGGCCTCGTACTCGGAGATCGAGTGCGGGCCACGCCAGCCGGTGCCGCCCCACAGCTCGACGTCGTCGTGGATCTTCACGCCATTGTGGATCACGGTAAAGCGCGCGCGACGGGTGACGTTGCCTTCGTCGTCGAAGATCGGGCGGTGGAAGGTGATGTCGTAGCTTTGCCATTCACCGGGCGGGCGGCTGGCATTCACCTTCGGCACGGCGCGGCCGTAGATCGCGCCGCACTGGCCGTCGGGGTAGGTCGTGTTTTCGTAGGAATCGAGGATCTGCACCTCGTAGCGGCCCATCAGGAACACACCGCTGTTGCCGCGGCCCTGGCCCTCACCCTTCACCGTCGAGGGCGTGGCGAATTCGAGGTAGAGGCGGCATGAGCCGAATTCGTCCTTGGTCCGGATGTAGCCGGCGCGCTTGACCGATTCCATGGCGCCGTCGACCAGATTCCACGGCTTGGCGTCCTTCTTCACCGACTCCCAGTTCTTCTCCATCGAGGCCTGGGTTCCGTCGAAGAGGACGGTGGCACCTTCCGGCGGCTTGGCTGCCGCGGGATCGTAGGCAGGGGGCGTGACCACCTCCGGCTGCGGTTGCTTTTCCGGGTCGGTTTCGTGGACCTTGATGCCGTCGATCCACATGTATTCGACGTTCTTGCCGTTCTCGACCCGGATCTCTTTTTTGACGACGGGTTCGGCGAAGGCGGGGGTCAGGAGCAGGGCGGCGCTTGCCAGCAGCAATCCATGGCGGTTGGTCATGGACCAAGTTTGCCGAAAGCGCGGTCCGGATCAAGGTCTCATGCGGGTTCGTGACAATCCCGTCCCGCCGGTCTCGTAGGGATGAATGCGAATCTTCCGACCCCTCCGAACCATGAACGAATCCCGGCGCATTTTCCTCAAGACCGGCCTGGCGGCCGCGGCAGTCAGCCACCCTCTGCTAGCCCAGGCGGCCGCCCCGAAGCGCAAGCTCCGGATCGCGGGAATCGGTGTCGGCGGAATGGGCTTCAACAACCTGACCAATCTCGCGGCGGAGAACATCGTCGCCCTTTGCGACGTCGACCAGGTGGTGGCGAAACGCAGCTTCGACAAGTGGCCGGACGCGAAACGGTGGACCGATTTCCGTGAAATGCTCGAGAAGCAGGACGACATCGAGGCGGTGATGATCGCCACACCCGATCACACCCATGCGTCGATCGCGATGGCCGCCCTCAAGGCGGGCAAGCACGTTTATTGCCAGAAGCCGCTGACGCACGACATCCACGAGTCGCGCCTGCTGGCGGCCGCGGCGGCCGAGGCGAAGGACTGCGTGGCCGTGATGGGCAACCAGCACCATTCCTCGGGCGGGGCGCGAAAGGTGGTCGACTGGGTCCGCGCGGGATTGATCGGCAAGGTCGAGCGGGTGATCGCGTGGTGCAGCCTGACCTACCGGCCGTGGGGTCATGCGGGATGGTCCACTCTAACGGACACACCGCCTTCGAAGACTCCTCCGGTGCCGGACACGCTCGACTGGGACCTGTGGAGCGGTCCGGCCGAGGTGCGTCCGTATCATCCGACCTATCACCCGGCGCGCTGGCGGGCGTGGTGGGACTACGGATGCGGGATGATGGGCGACCGCGGGGTGCACACCCTGGATGCCTCGTGCTGGGCGCTGGGCCTCACGGCTCCGAGCAGTGTGGAAAGGCTCATGATCGAGGGCGAGAACGAGTACGTGCATCCCGACAAGGCGCACATCCGTTACCAGTTTCCGGCCAGGGGATTGATGGCGCCGCTCCAGCTCGACTGGTATTCGGGCCTGCGTCCGGCGGAGGCCGACGAGATCACCGGTGACCACAAGCCGGGCGACGACCAGGGCGGGGCGGTGATCATCGGCTCGGAGGGGATGATCACCCACGGGACCTATCCGGGCAACAGCCTGACGCTGCTGCCGGCATCGCTGAAGAAGGAGGCGGCGGGCATCAAGTCGGAGCTGCCGAACCTGCGTGGCAGCCACGAAATGATCTGGGCGGCGGCCTGCAAGGGCGAGGGCCCGGTGTCGTCGGGCTTCGAGTATGCGGCGGGTCTCAACGAGCTGACCCACATCGGCAACCTGGCGATCCGCCTCGGCGGCAAAATCGAGTGGGATGCCGAAAAGGGCGAAGCCCCGGGAAATCGCGAGGCCCCGCAGTACATTCGGATGCCCCGGCGAAAGGGCTGGGAGTTGGGATGAATCAGATCTTCCACTCGCCGCGGTAGTCGATCTTCTTGAGCAGCTTGTCGGCCTCCGGGTCACCGACGATTTCCTCCTTGATGGGATCCCACTTCAGCGGGCGCTTGAGCGCGTCGGACACGTAGCCGATGTGGCCGGGCGTGATCGAGCGGTGGGCGGTCTCGGCGGGGCAGATGCATTCCTTCCGCGTGAGGACCCCCTCGATGAAGTTCCGGCGGTGGTCGCGTGAGGCGTAGGCCTTCACCGGCCCGCGGTCGAAGGATTCGCGGATCCACTCCTTGTTCGAGGCGTCGATCTTGCCGCGGTTGACGTAGACCCAGCCGTCCTCGCCGATCCACTTGCAGCCCATCGTGTTCTTGTTGGAAATCGAGACCGTGTAGCCGTCGGCGTAGGTCGAGAGCACCTCGTAGTCGAGCGGTTGGTCGTACATGCCCTTGTCGGCATAGCGGAAGCCCTTGGCTTCGACCTGCACCGGGCCGCTCTTGTCGAGGCCGAGGCCCCAGTGGGCGATGTCGTTGTGGTGGCCGATCCAGTCCATGAGCTGGCCGCCACCGTAGTCGAGGCACCAGCGCCAGTTCCAGTGGAGGCGCTTCTCGTTGTAGGGGAGCAGGCGGCTCGGGCCGCACCACATGTCGTAGTCGAGGTGGTCGGGGATCGGTTGGGCCTCCTTGCCCTCGATGTCGGTGCCCTTGCCGGTCGGGAGGCCGACTTCGACGTGCTTGATCTTGCCGATCAGGCCGTTGAGGACGATCTCCGCCCCGACCCGGAAGCGGGTGTCGGAGCGTTGCTGCGAGCCGGTCTGGAAGATCGCCTCGCGCTTGGCGACCTCCTTGTAAAGCGCCTGGCCTTCGGCAAAGAGGTGGGTCACCGGCTTTTCACAGTAGACGTCCTTGCCGGCACGGAGGGCGGCAAGAGCCGTGACGGCATGCCAGTGGTCCGGGGTGCCGACGACCACGGCGTCGATGTCCTCGCGGGCGCAAAGCTCGCGGAAGTCTGCATGGGTGTCGCAGCCCTTGAAGCTCCCGCTTTCCTTCTCCTTGGCGTAGCGCTTCTCGACGTTGTCCTTCGCCTTGTTCATCCGCTGGGCGTCGGGATCGCAGACCGCGAGGCCCTGGACCTCCTTGAGGTTGAGCATCCCGTTGAAGACGCCGGAACCCTGGCCGCCGCAGCCGATCAGGCCGACGCCGACGCGTTCGGAGGGGGCGGTGGTGCCACCCTTGCCCAGCACGGAGGCCGGAACGATGAGAGGAACGGAGAAGGCGGCGGAGCGTTGGATGAAGTGACGTCTTTTCATGGGATGCGTCTTCGGGTTACGACAGGGCGTTCTCCGACCTTTCCCCGCTTCTCCGATGATTCGATTCTCCGCCATTCTTTTTCTGATCCCGGTCCTCGCCGGGTGGTGTTTTGCCCAACCCAACATCGTGGTCTTCCTCAGCGACGATCAGGGTTGGGGCGACCTCTCCAGCTCGGGCAACCAGGACCTGGCCACGCCGCGCATCGACTCGCTGGCGCAGCAGGGCGTGAGCTTCGACCGCTTCTACGTCTGTCCGGTCTGCTCGCCGACGCGTGCGGAGTTCCTCACCGGTCGCCATCATGCCCGGGGCGGCGTGTATTCGACCTCGGCCGGCGGCGAGCGGCTCGATCTCGATGAAACCATCCTGCCGGAGATCCTGAAGGCGGCGGGCTACCGCACCGGGGCCTTCGGCAAATGGCACAACGGCATGCAGGGTCCCTACCATCCGAGTGCCCGGGGTTTCGACGAGTTCTACGGCTTCTGTAGTGGCCACTGGGGGCATTACTTCGATCCGATGCTCGACCACAACGGCCGCATCGTGAAGGGCGAGGGCTTCTGCATCGACGACTTCACCAAGCGGGCGATCAACTTCATCGAGGGATCGGTGAAGGCCGGAAAGCCCTTCTTCGCCTACCTGCCCTACAACACCCCGCACTCGCCGATGCAGGTGCCCGACCGCTTCTGGGAGCGTTTCAAGGACAGGCAGCTCAAGTCCACGGCCCCGGGTCGCGAGGTGACCGACCATCAACGCTGCGCCCTCGCGATGTGCGAAAACCTCGACTGGAATGTCGGTCGTCTGCTCGACCAGCTCGACCGGCTCGGGGTGGCCGACGACACCATCGTCGTCTGGTTTCACGACAACGGACCGAACGGATTCCGCTGGAACGGGGGGATGAAGGGAAAGAAGGGGTCGACCAACGAGGGAGGCGTGCGGAGCCCGCTCTACGTGCGTTGGCCGGCCTCGATCAAGGCGGGCACCCGGGTGCCGCAGATCGCCTCGGCCCGGGACCTGCTGCCGACGCTCTGCGAGCTGGCCGGGCTCGATGAACGTTCGGAGAAGCCGCTCGATGGCCGCAGCCTCGCCCCCTTGATCCGTGATCCGGAGACCGCCTGGCCGGAGCGCATCCTCATCCAGCAGTGGCAGAACAAGGTCAGTGCCCGGAGTCAGCGCTTCCGCCTCGATGCTCAGGGCAAGCTTTTCGACATGGTCGAGGATCCGGGGCAGAGCCAGCCGGTGAACAAGCAGCACCCGGAAGTGCTCGCCCGCCTCGGGGAAGCGGCGGAGAAGCATCGTCGCGAATTCCTTCCCGGGTATCGCGACGACGACCGGCCCTTCATCCTGACTCATCCGGATCTGGCGATCACCCAATTGCCGGCTCGTGACGCGCAGGCGACCGGTGGCTTGAAGCGGTCGAGCATCCACCCGAACTGCTCGTACTACCTGAACTGGAAGGACACCGGGGATGCGCTGCACTGGGCAGGCCGGGTGGAGGCACCGGGCCGCTATCGGGCGACCGTCTGGTATGCGGCCAGGGAAGCCGGGGCCCGGATGGCGCTGCGCTTCAAGGATGAGTCCCTCGAGTTCACCATTGCCGAGGCCCACGATCCGCCGGAGGTGGGAAAAGCCGAGGATCATGCGCCGCGCAGCGAGTCGTATGTGAAGGACTTCAAGCCGCTGGTGGCCGGAACGCTGGAGCTTTCGGCAGGCGACGGTGAACTGCGGCTGGAAGCGCTCGAGATCCCGGGGGGCGAGGCGCTGGAGTTCCGGCTGCTCACGCTTGAGCGCCTGGATCCCGCCGAGCGCTGATTCCGGTTTTCGAATTTTTCGGTGAGATCCGACCTTTGGTGGCGTATTTCCACCCAGCCCATGCGTCTGTTACTCTGCCTTTGTCTTTCCGCGATCCTGCCGCTCGGGGCGGAGATCACCGCCACCCGCGATGGCGACCGGCTTCGCGTGGAAATCGACGGCAGGCTTTTCACCGAGTACCGGAACGACAAGTGGCTGCCCTGCCTCTACCCGCTGATGAGTCCCGATGGGACGCATCTGACCCGGCGGTATCCCTTCGAGAAGGACGTGGCGGGGGAGGCCAAGGACCACCCGCATCACATCGGCTTCTGGTTCACCCACGGCGACATCAACGGCAACGACTTCTGGCACGAGCCGAAGGGCTGCCGGGTGGTCACCAAGGGTTTCGTGGGTGAACCGGAGATCGATTCGAGCGGCAAGGTGCTCACCTTCACGGTCGATCTGGAATGGCGGGGCAAGGACCAGAAGCCGCTGCTTTCCGAGCAGCGGACCTATTCGATCCAGGTCGAGGGCCGGGACCGCGTGATCGACGTGAGCTGTGATTTGAAAGCCACGGACAAGGACGTCGTCTTCGGAGATACCAAGGAAGGGTCGTTCGCCATCCGGGTCGCCCCGACCATCCGGATGAAGGGCGCGGTGGCCAAGGGCGGGATCACCAACAGCGAGGGGCTGACCGGTGGCGATGCCTGGGGCAAGCGGGCGAAGTGGGTCGCCTTCCACGGCCCGGACTCCGCGGGCACCCCGACGGTGATCGCGCTGATGGATCATCCTTCCAACCTGCGCCATCCGACGTGGTGGCACGCCCGCGACTACGGTCTGCTCGCCGCCAACCCCTTCGGCCCGCGCTCCTACAAGGACAAGGAGTTCAAGGGTGACGCCTTCACTCTGAAGAAGGGAGAGTCGCTCAAGCAGCGCTACCGCTTGGTGCTTGTCCAGGCGGATCTTGCCGCGGCGCCCCTCGACAAGTACTGGCAGTCCTTCAGCAAGTGACCCCGCAAACGATCATGATCCGCATCCTCCGCATGACCCTGGCCCTCGGCCTGCTGCTTCCCGTGCAGGCCGGCTTCGAAGTGAAGACCAGTGATTCCCGGATCGAGATCGTCGATGGAGGGAAGTGTGTCTTCGGTTGGCAGATCCAGCCGCCGGCGGAACCCCTTGGCGGGATCGAGAAGTTTCCGATCAGCGCCTACGTCGACCCCCTGGCCACCCCGTCCGGGTTCGACCTGACCGCCGTTCAGCCGAGCGATCACCTCCACCACCTCGGCCTCTGGTGGCCGTGGAAGCAGGTCACGGTGGATGGCAAGAAGCATGTCACCTGGGAGTTGCAGAAGGGCGAGGGGTGCCATGTCGCCAAGTCCGCGACGGTTACCGGCGAGAGTGACGATGCGGTCTCGATCACCGCCCGCAACGAGATCCAGATTCAACGCGACGGGAAGTATCGGCCCGTCATTGCGGAAACGGTGAACCTGCGCTTTTCGCGTCTTGGAAAGGATGCCTACGTCCTCGACATCGGGCTTGAGCATGCACCGGTGGCCGGCGAGGAGGTGGAGATCACGGCCTACCGCTACAGTGGGTTTTCGTGGCGTGGCCCGATGAGCTGGACCGGGGAGAACAGCGCGATGGTGACGAGCGGGGGGCAGGACAGCGACAGCGCCAATGGCCAGGAAGCCCGCTGGGTTTTCGTGAGCGGCCCGGCGGAGGATGACAAGGCGAGTTTCCTGATGCTCAGCGGTGCGGAGAAGGACGGCAATCCGGCCGAGCGGCTCCGCGTCTGGAACTCGAAGATGCATCACGGCAATCCCTTCATCAATTTCAACCCGGTGATGAGGAAGTCGTTCGCCCTCACCAAGGACAGCCCCGAGGTGGCCTCGCGTCGCTACCGGGTCGTCATGGCGGACCGGGCCCTCACGGCAGGCGAAGCGGAAGCGCTCTGGAAGGAGTGGAAGTAGCCGGCGGAGAGGAAGGGGATGCGGCAAGGACCGCGCGACGCTGTCGCGCATCGGGCGGCCACATCGACTGCTTTCTAACAAAATGACCGGGAAGGTGGCGGGGCCGTGCCGTTTTGCAACGGTTTCCCAAGCGGGAAAGGTGGCCTGCCTGTGGCCGGGCCTTCCAGGCCCGTCGCCATGTTAGATGAGGCATTGGCGACGGGGCTGGAAGCCCCGGCCACCTTCAGTGACGCCCCGGGCATCCCTTCATTCGCCGTGCTTGATGGGCCGGGCGTGCTTGCGCCGGTAGGCGACCGGCGTCATGCCGAAATGCTTCTTGAACAGGCGGGCGACGTTGTTGTCCGACTTCTCGCCCATCGCGTAGGCGACTTCCGAGACGGTCAGGCTGGTTTCCAGCAGCAGGCGGGCGAAGTTCTCCAGCCGCCGGTCGCGGATGTAGGCGTAGATGCTCTTGCCGGTGGCCTCGCGGAACCGGTCATAGAGCCGTCGACGTGAGAGGTTGACCACGCGGATCACGTCGTCGACCTCGATGGGGGTGTTGACCCGCTCGCGGATGAACGAGACCGCTTTGGCCACCTCCGGGTCGAGGGTTTCGGTGGCGTCGGTCGAGGGACGCGCCCTCACCCCCAGCGGTTCGATGACGATGTCGTCGGGCCGGCGCGGGCCGCCCTTGCCCTGCAGGCACCGCGCCAGATGGCGCGCGGCATCGTAACCGCCGCGGCGGATGTTGAGCCGCACGCTGCTCTGCGAAACCTGTGCCAACTCGCAGATCGACTCGTCGTCGCCGACCCCGATCAGCGCCACCTCGTCGGGGATCCGCAGGCCCACCGCCACGCAGGCTTCCTGGACGAGCAGGGTGAAGTCGTCGGTGCAGCAGAAGATGCCGACCGGCTTGGGCAGCCCGAGCAACCAATCGATCAGGCGCTGGTGACCGGCGTCCCAGCTGAAGAACTCCCGGCCGTCGTCGCTGTCGAAGAGATGGGCTTCATGGCCGTGGTCCTCCACCCGCTGGCCGAAGCCCTCGCCGCGGCGTCGCGACCAGAAGAAGGCGCGCACGCCACAGTAGCCGAAGTGCCGGAAGCCGGCCTCGTGCAGATGATCGGCGGCAATCCGCCCGGTGGCGGGATCATTGACCACGATGTTGGGGATGCCGGCACGGCACTCGGTGGTCGGGCTGTAGACCGTCGGTCGCCCGGTGTGCAGGATCTCGTCGTAGCGGTGCGGACGGCTTTCGCGCAGGATCACGGCATCGGGCTGCCAGCGCTCGATGAGTTCCACCGGATCCACCTCCCGATCGGTGAGGTAGGAGACGTTTCGCTGGAACTGCCAGGGACCGTGGAGATTGGCGTAGTCCGAAATCCCCCGCAGCAGTTCGCGCTCGTAGTGCCGCACTCCCTGCAGGAAAAGGGCGACCTTGGGGATCGATCGGGCTCCTTTTGGGGTTGCACGCATTGAGGATGATCCTGCACATGGTGAGGTTGCCGTCAACCTGGAGCCGGCCTAGGATGCGGACCTCGAACCAACACAAACACCATGGGAAAAATCGGAATCGGACTGAATCTGGAAGCGGTGCGCACCTCGCACAAAAACTTTGAATGGGGCGTCGAGTTCGCCGCCGACCTCGGCTACGAGTACATCGAGCCGATGGTGCACTGGGGCCGCGAACTGCTGAGTGAGGCGCGGTATTTCCACAGTGTGTCGATGCTCGACGATCCCTACCGGATCAAGGACTGCGTCGAGAAGCACGGCATCAAGCTTTCCGCCTTTTCCTCCCACAGCCAGGCCTCGAAGCCCGAGATCGCGGTCGAGTATCTCAAGCAGGCCGCCCGCTTCGCCAAGGAGGCCGGCGCGCCCATCATCAACACCCACGAGGGCCACAAGCAGCCGTGGACCACCGCCGAGGAGGACTTCGTGCTGATCAAGTATTCGCTCACCGAGGCCCTCAAGGTCTGCGAGCGCCGCGGCATCAAGATCGGCTTCGAGATGCACCAGACCTATTCGCTCGACCCCGACCTTTATGACAAGTGCCTCAACCTGGTCGACTCGCCCAACCTCGGGGCGAACTACGACACCGGCAACGCCCACCTCGGCGGCCACGACGCCGTCGAGTGGTTCGACCGGGTGAAGGACAAGGTCATCCACGTCCACGCCAAGGACATCTCGATCGAGCAGTCCGATGCCGAGCGCGGCAAGGTCATGGGCACGGCCGTCGGCTGCGCCTGTGGCGACGGGGTGGTCGATTACCCGGCGATCTTCGAAATCTGTAGGGACCTGCCCCAGGACATCGTATTCAGCGTCGAATGCGAAACCCTCGAGCAGGCCGAACGCAGCGTGAAGTATCTCAAGGAAATCCGCGGCTGATCGTGATCTTTGCCGCCTCGAGCATCGAACTCTGAACATTCCACACCCAAGCCCATGAAACGCCGATCCTTCCTCACCTCGACCGTGGCCACCGGCGCGGCACTGACCATTCTGCCCTCCCGGTCGTGGGGTAAGAGCTCGAAGAATGGAACCCTCCAGCTGGCCCAGATCGGCTGCGGGCGGATGGGCCGCGGCGACATGCAGAACGCCATGAGCATGGGGTCCAAGGAGGGACTGAATGCGCGGGTGATCGCCTGCTGCGATGTCGATTCCGCCCGTGCGGCCTCGGCCGGCGAGGTGGTGAAGAAGTTCTACGGCGGCAAGGGGGAGTCCGAGGTCGAGGTCGCCATCTACACCGACTACCGCGAGCTCCTCGAGCGCGACGACATCGACGGCCTCGTCATCTCCACACCGGAGAACTGGCATGCGCTGGTCGGGATCGCCGCCGCCGGGGCCGGCAAGCATATGTACATCCAGAAGCCGCTGACCTACTCGATTCCGGAGGGGCAGGCCCTGGTCAAGGCGGTGCGCGCGAACAAGGTGGTGCTGCAAACCGGTTCGCAGCAGCGGTCCGACATCCGCTTTCGGCAGGTCTGCACGATCATCCGCAACAACTGGCTGGGCAAGCTGAAGAAGATCGAGGTCGAGGTCCCCACCGACCGGGGTGAAGCCCATGGCGAACCGGGCAAGCCTCCCGCCAACCTGAACTACGACATGTGGCTCGGCCCGTGTCCGGACGTTCCCTACATCGAGGCCAGGGTGCATCCGCAGAACGGCTTCGGTCGTCCGGGCTGGTTGCAGGTCCAGCGCTACTGCCTGGGCATGATCACCGGCTGGGGTTCCCACATGTACGACATCGCCCAGTGGGCCAACGGCAGCGATGTCGACAGCGGCCCGACCGAGATCCAGGCCACGGGCGAGTTTCCCGATCGCGGGCTCTTCGATGTCCACGTCGGCTATCAGGGCGACGCGCTCTACGACAACGGTGTGGTCCTGACCTCGAGGAACGGCAGCCCGGGGGTGAAATTCATCACCGAGGATGGCTGGGCCTACTGCTCACGCGGCAAGATGGACTGCAGCGACAAGGAACTGCTGCGACGCCAGCCGACCGACGGGGAAACCAAGCTCTACACCTCGCAGAACCACATGGGCGACTTCCTTTCGTCCGCCCGGGACGGCAGTGATCCGATCTGTCCGGTCGAGGTCGGGCACCGCTCCAACTCGGTCTGCGTGCTCCATCACCTGTCGATGAAGCTCGACGGCCGCAAGCTGAAGTGGGATCCGGTGAAGGAACAGATCATCGGCGACGACGAGGCCAACGCCAAACTGCAGGTCCCCATGCGCAAGCCTTATGAGATCTGAACGCATCATCGCGGCTTGGTTCGCCCTGCTGCTGGTCGGCGGGGTTTCGGCACCCGTTGCCGATGCCCAGAAAATCCCGGCCTTCGAGCTCGACGAGGCCTGGAAAGAGAAGGTCGCCGCCGTGGCGCCGGAGAAGCCGCAGGTCGCACCGAAGCAGGCGCGCAAGGTGCTGATCTTCTCGTTGGCCACCGGCTTCAAGCACTGGTGCATCCCGCACACCGAGGCGGTGATCGAGATCCTCGGCAAGCGGAGCGGTGCCTACGAATCGGTCGCCAGCGTCGACATCGAGGTGTTCCGGCCGGAGCGCCTGCGGGCCTTCGATGCGGTGGTGCTCAACAACAACTGCCCGACCGGCAAGAAGCGCGACCTGTTCTACGACGTGCTGGTGCAGAAGATCGGCGACGCCGGGAAGAAGTATGAGGCCATGCCCGCCGACGAGCGGGAGGAACTCGCCCGCATGCTCTACCGCAGTCTTGTCGACTACGTCGAAAAGGGTGGCGGCCTGGTGCTGATGCACGGTGCGATCGCCAACTTCGCCTACTCCGAGGAGTTCAGTGAGCTCGCCGGCGGGAGCTTCTCCTACCACCCGCCGCAGCAGGAGGTCACCCTGCATCCCTGCTGTCCCGACCATCCGATGCTCAAACCCTTCGGCGGCAAGCCCTTCGTCCATGTCGACGAGCCCTACGTCATGGGCGGAGCCTACGAGAAGTTCAACTTCGCTCCCATGCTCGAACTGGACACCGAGGGAATCAAGGTGGGCAAGGACCGGGGCTTCCACGACCAGCCCCGCTACGTCTCGTGGATCAAGCCCCACAAGCAGGGCCGGGTGTTCTTTTCCTCGCCCTCGCACAACGCCCAGAGCTTCGAACGCCCGGAGTTGCTCCGCTACCTGCTCAACGGCATGCAGTACGCGACCGGCGATCTCGAGTGCGATGACTCACCGCTGAAGCGGTGAAGCGGGGGCAGTGGCCGGGCCTTCCAGGCCCGTAGCCCCCCCGAATCAACCCTTTTGACTCCGGGCCTGGAAGGCCCGGTCACCCCTCTCACGGAATCTCGATGTCGCCTTCGAAGACGAAGTCGGCCGGGCCGGTGAGGGTGACCTTGCGGAACTGCCGCTCGCCAGCCTGCTCGAAGCCGATCTCGAGGGTCTCGCCGCCTTTTACGTCCACCTTGATTGGCGAGGGATCGCCGCTGCGGAGGTGGTGGAAGAGCGCGCTGGCCACCATCCCGGTGCCGCAGGCGAGGGTCTCGTCCTCGACCCCGCGTTCGTAGGTGCGGATGGCGATGTGGCCGGGCTTGAGCACCTGGACGAAGTTGGCGTTGGTGCCGTTCGGGGCGAAACGCTCGTGGTGCCGGATGGCACGGCCGTGGGTGACGACGTCGGTGCTTTCAAGGTCGTCGACGAAGGCGACCACATGCGGGACGCCGGTGTTGACGTAGCGCAGGGTGCCATCGAGGCCGGGGACCTTGGCGCCGCTGTCCATTTCCAAGTCGACCGGATCGGACATCGCGATGCGGATGTTCTCATCGACCATTTCCGCGGCCAGGGTGCCGGCGATGGTCTCGAAGGTGACCCGCTCGGGGACCTCCTCCATCAGCGCGGCGGTGAAGCGGCCGAAGCAGCGCGCGCCGTTGCCGCACATCTCGGCCTCGCCGCCGTCGGCATTGTAGTAGCGGAACTTGAAGTCGGCCCCGTCTTCGGCGGGCTCGACCGCGAGCAGGCCGTCGGCGCCGACACCGCGGTGGCGGTCGCAGAGCAGTGCGATCCGTTCGCGGGTCAGTTCCAGCGAGAGGTCGCGGTTGTCGACAACGACGAAGTCGTTGCCGGCGCCGTTCATCTTGTAGAAGTGGATGAGCATGGGTCGAAGTTCCAAGTGAGAAGTTCCAAGTTCCAGGTGATCAGACCGACTTCGTCGCGGCGATGAGGGGGGTGACGAGGCTGCGGACCACCTCGGCGGCGCGGTCGGGGTGGAGTTCGATCTGCTTGACGATGGCCGAGCCCACGATGACCCCGTCTCCGGCCTCGGCCACCATGGCGGCCTGCTCGGGGGTGTTGATTCCGAAGCCGACGCAGACGGGCGTGTCGGTGTGGGCGGTGATGCGGGCGACCTGCCCGGCGATCTGGTCGGAAGGGCCGCCGTGGGCGCCGGTGACGCCGGTCCGCGAGAGGGCGTAGATGAAACCCTCCGAACCGTCGGCGAGCAACTTGACCCGGTCGTCCGGGGTGTTTGGCGAGATCAGGCGGATGTGGCGCAGACCCTCACCACGGGCCAGCTCGGTATTTCGCGCCGCCTCGTCGGGCGGCAGGTCGAGCAGCAGGATCCCATCGGCACCGGCGGCCGAGGCGTCGGTGTGGAAGCGCTCGTAGCCGTAGGTGAAGACCGGGTTGAGGTAGGTGAAGAGGACGATGGGCGTGTCGTGGGTCTCGCGGAAGGCACGGATCAGGTCGAGCACGCGGGGGGTGCTCATGCCGGCCTTCAGCGCCCGTTCGGCGGCCATCTGGTTGACGATGCCGTCGGCCAGCGGGTCGGAGAAGGGGACGCCCAGCTCGATCACATCGGATCCGGCGTCGGCGAGGGTCTTGATGACCTCCAGCGAAGCCTCAAACGACGGGTCGCCGGCGGCCACGTAGGCGACGAAGGCCTTCTCGCCCTTGGCGCGCAGCTGCTGGAATGTGGAGTCGATGCGATTCATGAGACGGGCCTGTCGATACGGCCTGATCGGCATCTTGGCAACCGCGGGGAAACGCGAGCTTCCCGGGGCTTGTGAAAACTTTCACAAACCGCTTGAGGGTCGGCGGGGGGCGCGCCAACGTCCGCCGAGCTGCCATGGTGTCCGATTCGAAAACCGTCGCCCACGCCGCCTTCGATTCCCGGGTCGAGGGCAACGTGATCTTTACCCGCGTCGATGCCGCCATCAACTGGATGCGGAAGAACTCGTTGTGGCCGATGCCGATGGGCCTCGCCTGCTGCGCGATCGAGTTGATGGCCACCGGGGCCGCGCGTTTCGACATTTCGCGCTTCGGCATGGAGGTCATGCGTTTTTCCCCGCGCCAGGCGGACGTGATGATCGTCTCCGGCACCGTGACCTACAAGATGGCGCTCGCCGTGAAGCGGATCTGGGACCAGATGCCGGAGCCGAAGTGGTGCATCGCCATGGGGGCTTGTGCCTCGAGCGGCGGCATGTATCGCAGCTACGCGGTGCTGCAGGGCATCGACAACCTGATCCCGGTGGATGTCTACATTTCCGGCTGTCCGCCCCGGCCCGAGGCCCTGATCCAGGGCCTGCTCAAGCTGCAGTCGCAGATCGAGGGTGATCCGGCGATCGAGAACCAGAAGAAGGAGTTTTTCGAGGAGCTTTCCTCCTGACCGTCATGTCTGCTGCAGCCCAGGATTCCGAGGCCATCAAGGCGAAGTTCGGCGACGCGGTGGTCGACACCGTGGCCTTCCGCGGGGAGCACACCTGCGAAGTCTCGCTGTCGGCGCTCAAGGACGTGCTCCAGCATGCCCGGGACGAGCTGGGCTACGATTTCCTCCTCGATATCTCCAGCCTCGACCATTTCGGGAAGGATCCGCGGTTCGAGATGGTCTACGAACTGGCGACCGTCGACGATTCCAAGCATCTCCGGATCCGGGCCAAGGTCGGCGAGGACGAAAAGGTGCCGAGCGTGGTGTCGATCTGGGCGGGTGCCGATTGGCATGAGCGGGAGGTTTACGACATGATGGGCATCGGCTTCGAGGATCATCCTGACCTGCGCCGCATCCTCATGTGGGAGGGCTATCCCTTCCATCCGCTGAGGAAGGACTTTCCGCTGGCCGGCCGTCCAAGCGAGATGCCGGATGTGGCCTTTACCGGGGTGGCTCCGCTGGAAGGCGGTCCCTTCGTGACCAGCCCGGGTGCCGGGAATCCCGTGACCCGGGAGCCGCGCTCGCGCGAAATCGACTGATTTCCGAATTTTCCAAGACCGCGCGGCCATGCAACTTCCCCGGGGAATGCGTGGACACGGGCCGAATTGGAGGGACGTCGGCGATGATCTGGCCGCGGCCCGCGCGACCTTGTCGCTGGTGGGCGTTCTGGTGGCGATCCAGATCGTGCTCGCGGCCCTTGGTGGAGTCGA
Organism: Haloferula sp. A504; assembly: GCF_044385805.1. Lineage (NCBI taxonomy): Bacteria > Pseudomonadati > Verrucomicrobiota > Verrucomicrobiia > Verrucomicrobiales > Verrucomicrobiaceae > Haloferula > Haloferula sp. A504. The sequence goes on along the minus strand of NZ_JBISBU010000024.1, from coordinate 51,556 downwards.
CCGGGTGCCCCAGCTCTACCTGGACCTGGGCCTCAGCCGGAACGGGCTGGCTCATGGCAAGGTCTGGGAGCTTGCCACCTACGGGCTGATCCACGCCAACTGGCTGCATCTGGCGCTGAACTCCGCGGCCCTCCTGGCGCTGGGTCCGAGGCTCGAGCGGATCGGGGGCTTGAGGCTGTGGGGGTGGCTCATGCTCGGCGGTTTGCTGGCAGGGGGAGGCCTGCACCTGCTTGCCGATGGCGGCGGTGACCGTCCGCTGGTCGGGGCCTCCGGCTGCGTTTTCGCCGCGGTGCTGTGGCTGACCGGTGTGTCGCCGGGGTCGAGGATGTGGCCGGTGCCGGTGTCGGGGAAAAGCCTGGGGATCGGAATGCTGCTCGCGTCGGGGGGGCTGATGCTGGTCAACCCGGCACTCGGGCTGCCGGTGCTGTCCGACTGGGGGCGTGCGCTGGCGTCGGCACTGGGCGATTCACTCTTCGAGGTCTCGCACGCCTGCCACTTTGGCGGTGGGTTGATCGGGTGGATGGCTGCCCGTTGGACGCTCCGACCGCCGGTGACGCTGGAGAAACTCCAGCGCGACCGGCGGCGGCGTGAGAAGGCTTGATCAGCGGCGGCGGCTCAGCTGCTGCATCTGCTGACGGAGAAACTGGGAGGCTTGTTGCTGTCGGGTGATGCCGCGGTCCGAGTTCGAACTCGGCTGCCGGGCGGCATTCGTCCGGGGCGGCTGATTGCGGGTCGCCGGGGTCCGGCCGACGTTCACCGGCTGATTGAAGCCCGGGCGCGGACGGGCGTTCTGGTTCTGCCAGGAGTTCCCTCCGCGGCCTTGTCCGAAGGAATTCGGCGGGACGGGTTGGCGGCCCGGGCGGATTTCCGGTTGGCGGCCACCGCGTTGGTTCCAGTTCTGGAATTGGTTCCCGTCGTTCCATCCCCGGTTCTGCACACCGGGCGTGCGCGGAATCGGGCGGTTCTGGACGACTTGACCCTGGTGGCCACGGCGGGGTTGCTGGTTCTGGACGATCTGCCCACGCTGGCCACCGCGCGAGTGGTAGTTTTCCGCGGCCCGGATCCGGTTGTTGCGCCAGTTCTGGTTGTGGGCACCGCCGCCGTGGCGGACGTTGCGTGCCCAATCATAGTTGCTGGAGCGCAGGTGACCCAAGCGGTCGCTGTGACGGTTGATGTAGCCCGAATGCACGTTGCGGGGCGGCGGGCATTTTCCGCGGCCGTTCCAGCCGTAGGGGTGGGGCACGCCGACCACCACGGGAGGGCAGTAGCCACGGGGATAGTAGCCGCCGACCCAGGGATCGTAGTAGCAGTGGCGGGTCCGGTCGTAGTAGCAGCGGATCGTCGAGTCGTAGAGCCAGCGGTCGCTGTTGGTGTAGATGAACGAGGTGCTCCCGCCGTTGCTGAAACCGTAGGAGCTGGAATAGCCATAATCGTAGGCACCGTAGTAGCAGGAAGTCGCCAATCCGAGGCAGCCGACGGCCAGCAGGATTCTGAAAGCATTTCTCATGGTGTGGATGAAACGGGTGGGCGGGCGGCTTTATTCACCGAATCGGCAACGACGGTGTCTGGGGCGGGGATTGACATGCCTCCGGACCCTCCGTTTGCTGACGGGTGCTCCCCGTCATGCAAGATTCCATCCTCGTTACCGGTGGTGCCGGCTACATCGGCTCGCACACCGTCCGCCTCCTCGCCAGCCAGGGCTTCCGGATCGTTGTTCTCGACAATCTGGTGTTCGGACACGAGGGCGCGATCGTGGATGAAGGTGTCGAGTTGGTCCGTGGCGACGTCGGCGACAAGAAGCTGCTCGAGAAGCTTTTCTCCGAGCACGGGTTCTCGGCAGTGGTACATTTTGCCGCCTACGCCTACGTCGGCGAGTCGGTCACCGATCCGCTCAAGTACTACCGCAACAACACGGCGGAACCGCTGACCCTGCTCGAGGTGATGCAGGCCCACGGCTGCCGGAGCTTCGTCTTTTCCTCCACCTGCGCGACCTACGGCGTCCCCGAATCGGTGCCGATCCGGGAAACCAACCCCCAGGATCCGATCAATCCCTACGGGCGCAGCAAGCTGATGGTCGAGTGGATCCTGCGCGACTGTGAGCACGCCTGGGGCCTGAAGAGTGCCTGCCTGCGCTACTTCAACGCCAGCGGTTCCTCCGAAGACGGGAAGATCGGCGAGGACCACGATCCGGAGACCCACCTCATCCCCCGGGTGCTGATGGCACTGACCGGGGAAATCCCGCACGTGGATGTCTTCGGCACCGACTATCCGACCCCCGACGGGACCTGCATCCGCGACTACATTCACGTCGACGACCTGGCCGATGCCCATTTCAGAGCACTGGAGCACCTGATGAAGGGCGGCGATTCCGTCCGCTGCAACCTCGGCACCGGCGTCGGCGTCTCGGTGAAGGAAATCATTCAGGCCGCCGAGGAGGTCACGGGAAGGAAGGTGCCGGTGAAGTACGGGGAGCGTCGCGCGGGCGATCCGCCGGCCCTGCTCGCCGATCCGTGGTTGGCCAAGGAAGTGCTAGGCTGGGAGGCCCGGCGCAAAGACGTCCGCGACATGGTGCGGACCGCCTGGAAGTGGATGAATGGTCCCAACCACGGTCGATTTGATGCCTAGTCCCCGCGTATCCGCCATGTATTGACATTCCTCCTTGCCCCGGACCCGGCCATGAGCTTTCTTTCTCCAAACCCCGTGCCAATGAAACTTCGTCGACACTCTCTTTCCGGCTTCACGCTGGTCGAACTGCTGGTGGTCATCCTGATCATCAGCGTTTTGCTCACCATTGGAACGGTTGCCTTGAACGGGGCCGGCGGCAAGGGGGTCACCACGGCCACCGCCACGACCGAGGCCCTTTTCGATGAAGCGCGCTCGATCGCGATCGGCAAGGGTGCGAGTTCGCGACTTTTGATCGATGCGGACGACCCATCGTCTCCGAACTACCTCCGCCGGCTCGTGATTGTCGGCGAGATCCTCGACGACGAGGGGAACTCGACCGAACCCAAGCAGTGGGAGGTGGTCGGTCGCGGCTACACGCTGCCCGACCGGGTGTTTTTCAGCAAGGAGTTCAGTCGCAAGGATCACGAGAGCGGGTCCGGTGAAATCGAAACCTTCGACCTGACCGGGCAGCGCATCTCCGCGGCCTATCAGGGCACCTATTACTTCTACGAGTTCAACAGCGAGGGGATCTGCACCACCGGACTGACCGACGACGGTTACGTCGGGCCCAGCTTCGTCGTCGGGGCGGGAGTCCGGCAGCCGGGGGACGAGGATCCCCGGACCACGGGCGATGCGAAGCGTGACTTCGGCGGCTTCGTGATCTGGCGCAACGGCTCGACCTCGGTTTTCCGGGATCCCAAGCAGATCCTCGGCGGAGAAACCAATCCCAAATTCTTCTGATCCATCCATGAAGCGGACCACTCATTCCCACTCCCGCGGCGGTTTCACCCTGATGGAAACCGTGATCGCCATCGGCGTTCTCGCGGTTCTTCTCACGGCCTTCCTCGCGGTCTTCACACCCGCTGCGCAGGGCATTCGCAAGGCGATCAGTGCCGAGGATGCGGATCGCCTGGCCTTCGCGCTCGAGCGCGAGTTGGTCACGGTGGGCGATGCCGACGGCGACTACGCGACCGGCTTCGACAAGGCCTTCGAATGGATCGCCGATGCGGACGAAGACCCGCTGCTGATCTATCAGTTCCGGGCGGATCCCTCGAATCCCGAGCAGCCGGTCGTCGCCATCGATGGCGTGGCGGGCGAGGATTTCATCGTCGTGCCGGTGGTCCGGAGGGCGAGCAACATCGCGGCCGCCGCCGATGAGCTGAAAGCCTTGGAGGGAAGGATTTTCGCCGTGTTGATCGACCAGTTGGTATTCGACGGCGGAGAACTGGTCGCCCGTGACCTGCCGGGCAGCGGCCAGCTCCGCGAGCCCGGCAATGCCGATGGCACGCACGACAGTGCCGCGACCTACCCCGAGGCCTACATCGCCTTTTCCGCCTCGTTCTATCGTGTGCCCAACTCCAGCGTTGGATACATTCAAGGTGACAAGCTGAAGGAGAAGCTCGATGAATGGAAGGCCGGCAGCGCCTCCCCGATTTTCTCCCGCAACCTTGCGGTCCGCCGATAAAACCCCGTTCAACCCATGAGGAATTCAAACCACAGCCAACGCGCCACAGGCTTCACGCTGATCGAACTCATGGTGGCGATGGGAATCACCGCCATCATCATCACCGTGCTGGTGAGCATCACCGGCATCGCCACCGATACCTGGACGCGCAGCCGCGACGAGATCCGGGCATCCCGCCAGGCCAAGGTGATGCTCGACACGATGGCCCGCGATCTGGAGTCGCTGGTCGTGCGCCGCGGCAATGATTTCGAATGGCTGCACGCGAAGCTCGAAACAGGGGGCAACCTGCCGCCGGTTTCCAGTGGGGGCGGGAACTCGTCCGAGGCCATCGGCCTGACCTTCCTGACCGCCGCCACCGACCGCTATCTCGGCCAGGTCGGCGAGGAATTTCCGGAGAATGCGGGCGACGTTTCCTGTGCTTCCTATCGGCTTCGCTATCAGGACCCGATCGAGGGCGGGGCCGACGACCGGACTTCGACCTTCGTCCTCTACCGTCTGCTCGTGAACCCGGACGAGGCCTTTGTCGATCTGCTCGGGCAGCCCGATCTCGACGCCGCCTTCGACAAATACGAGGGCAACATCGATGACCAGGAGAACTTCATCTGCGAGAACGTCCACCAGTTTTCGATGGCGTTCCATGTCGAGGTGACGAGGACGGCCGACGACGGCTCGAACGAGTTGAGAACGGCACGCATCGTCCTTGGCAGTGCCGCGGGTAACGGTGATTTCCGGGTCACGGGGCGGGGGATTCAAACCACGCTTGATGCGGAAGGCTTCACCCCGCAGGAAATCCAAGCCGGACGGCTCCGGGCGGTCGAGATCAGCATGTCGGTCCTTTCCGACGGTGGCATCGCCCGGATGAACGCACGCGATGGTCTCGATCAGAAGGACTACGCCCGCAACGCGTACCACTACACGCGGATGATCGAGTTGCCGGGGATGTGACTTTCTGAGCTCACGGTTCTTCGCGCAGATTCTCGATCGCATCGGCCATGTCGCCGCGGGTGACCTCGGTCGAGACAAAGGCATCGCCCGCCGCCCGCAGCAGCACGAAGCGGATGCGGCCCGAGGAAAACTTCTTGTCCCGTGCCGCCCGGTCGAGGACGACCTCGCTCTCGACCGCCGGGCCGAGCGTGAGCGGCAGTCCGAAGTGCCTGAGCAGCGACAGGATCCGTGAGCTGTCCTGCGGATCCAGGCCGGCCCGGCGTTCGCTGAGGAAAAGGGCGGCCCGCAGCCCCAGCGAAATGGCCTCGCCGTGGAGCAGTTGTCCGTAGGGGACGGCGGCCTCGATGCCGTGGCCGATGGTGTGGCCGAAGTTCAGCAACGCCCGGGTGCCGGAGGTCTCGTGTTCGTCCTCCTCGACGATGCGCGCCTTGATCGAGATGTTGCGGGCGATCAGGTCGGCGGGCACGTCGGTGGAAGCCGGGTCGAGCGCGGCGATGTCATCGAGCATCCGGGCATCGCGGATGGCGGCGTGCTTGATGACCTCGGCGAAGCCTTCGCGGAATTCCCGGGAGGGCAGCGTGCCGAGCGTGTCGGGATCGACGACCACCAAGCGGGGTTGATGAAAGGCACCGACGAGGTTCTTTCCCTGGGGAAGATTGATGCCGGTCTTGCCTCCGACCGAGGAATCGACCTGCGAAACAATGGTCGTCGGGATCTGCACGAAGGGGATGCCGCGGTAGAACGAGGCGGCCACGAACCCGGCGAGGTCGCCGACCACGCCTCCTCCCAGGGCGATCACCGCAGAGGAGCGGTCGTGCCCGGCGGCGGCCAGCGCGCCACAGAGTTCGGCGGTCGTGGCGAAGGATTTCGACGCCTCGCCCGCCGCCACGGAGTGGGTGGTGGACTCGAGGCCGGCCTGCGCCAGTGAGGCGGCCAGCGGCTCGAGGTGATGGCGGGCGACGTTGTCGTCGGTGATCACCGCAAACTTCCGGCCGATGCCGAGTGCGGCGATTCGTTCGCCGGCGCGGGCAAGCGCACCGTTTTCCACGAGGACGTGGTAACTGCGGTCGGCGAGATCGACGGTGACGTCGGGCATGCGGGAAGAAACCAAGATCCTCGTTCCCGACGCGAGAGAAAAGAACGGGCGGAGTTCAGCGTTCCGGGCGGGTCCAGGAGTGCTGGCCGGGTTGCAGGAGCACCGCCAGGGGTTGACGGTCGAGATCCAGCGCGTCGACCAGATGGCGCAGCAGGACCAGCGAAGCGGTCGCATCGAAGAGCGCGTCGTGCCAGCGCCGGTCCGGAACCATCGCCTCGATTTCCCCGGACAGTTCGCAGAAGTCGCACAGCTCGGACAGCCCGTGGGAGGGATGGTCCGGCCATGCCGCGCGGGCCAGCAGCAGGGTGTCGACCCAGGGACCGAAGCCGTGGCCGGGGAAGGCGCGCAAGAAACGCTTTTCGGTTCCCTTGCCGTGGGCGACCACCACGGCACCGCCGAGACGCTGCTTGAGCGTGGGCCACAGTTCCTGCAGGCGTGGCGCGCCAACCAGGTCCTCGTCCCGGATGCCGTGGACCTTGCGGGCGCTCCAGGACACCGGTCGGTCGCAGGCCAGATAGGAGTCGAAGAGCTCGCCCGGTTCGTTTTCCGGCTGCCACGAGGCCAGCCCGATCTGGACGGGCACGTCGGTCTTGCCGCGCGCCGCCCCGGCCGACTCGAAATCGATCGCCGTGAAACGCAGCTCGCGGATGGGGGTTTCGGGGTCCAACGGCGGCCAGCGAAGCGTGATTTCGCCCCGGGGGAAAGACCGATCCCGATCCAACCGGGGCTTGCCAAGCTCCCGCAGCTTGAGAATGGTCGCGACGAGGATGTCGGAGCGAAGAACGCCATGGTGGCTGTGGCCGAACCTGTTGAGCCTCGATGCCCCCCTGGTGGCCGTCGCCTGGCTCTACATGTTCGCGCGTGCCTGGCAGGTGAACTACCTCGAGTGGCAGGCCTACCTCGCGCTCGGCCTCGGGGTGTGGGTCATTTACGTCTGCGACCGCATGCTCGATCTGCGGGTGCGCGACCCGGGCGATCCGCTGCTGGCGGAGCGCCACGAGTTTCATGCGCGTCACCGGGTGTTCTTCCTCGCCGGCGTGGTGGTGGCTGTTGCTGCGGTCCTCTGGTTCGTTTTCAAGGCCCTGCCGGTCGAACTCCTGATCTCCTATTCGGGGCCGGCCGTGGGCCTGGTGGTGGCCTTCTTCCTGTTTGTCATCGGTACCCGCCCGACCGGCGAGGTGCCCTACCTGCGGAATGCCATCGCCGGCCTCGCGTTTGCCTACGGCACCGCGATGATGGCCCACACCCGCGTGCCCTCGCAGGGCATGATGTCGATGGTGCTGTCGCGCGAAATGATCGGCTTTGCAATCCTCTGCGTCCTCAACATCACCGCGATCCATCTCTGGGAGCACTCGCGGCGGTCCGACGATCCGGAGGTCAAGGCAGCCGACGAGATGAGCCTCACGCTGCCGCTCACGCTGCTGGCGGGAAGCGCGCTCCTTTTCGCCTACTTCGACAACCCCGACATGTTCGGGCGTGGGGTCGATGGCGAAAGCCTCCCGGCGCGGCCGTTTTTCTATGCGATCCTGATCTCGACGGCCCTGCTGCAGATTCTCAACCGGACCCGACATCGCTTCTCGCTCGATTTGCTCAGGGTGCTCGCCGATGCCGCGCTGCTGGCACCCTTGCCGCTGTTCTTCCTGTTGTAGGAAAATGGATCGGGCTTGCGGGCATTTCGGCCGCTCCATACGCTTTCCTTCCTCATGACGAAGGCATTTGCAGTCCGTCGCCCGGCGATCCTCATCCTCGGGGCCCCGGGGGCGGGGAAGGGAACCCAGGGGAAGATTCTCGGAGCCATCCCCCGGTTCTTCCATTGCGCCTGCGGCGACATCTTCCGTTCGATGGACACCCGCACGGCGATCGGCCGGCGCTTCGTCGAATACTCGAGCCGCGGCGAACTCGTGCCGGACGAGCTGACGGTGGAACTCTGGAAGTCGCAGGTCGAAAACTGGGCCGAATCCCACCTCTACAAGCCCGATATTGATTTTCTCGTCCTCGACGGCATTCCGCGCAACGTCCGCCAGGCGGAAATCATCGCCGACTTTCTGCAGGTTCATCAGGTCTTCCACCTGACCTGTCCTGACCGGGGCGAGCTCGCCCGCCGCATGCGCAAGCGGGCCCTCAAGGAGAACCGCATCGATGATGCTTCCGATACGGTGATCGCCCAGCGGATCGAAACCTATGACGCCGAGACCCGTCCGCTTCTCGACCACTATCCGGACGAGATCATCACCGTGGTCGACGCCATGCGCCCGCCGGTCGAGGTGCTGGGCGACATCATCCGGCGCATCGTGGCACTGCCGGCGTATCAGGAAATGGGCAAGGAGGTCGTCTGATGGCACGCATCGTCTTCCTCGGCACCGGCGACATTGCCCTGCCGACCTTTCGCTGGCTTCTGGTGTCATCGACGCCCCCGATCGCCCTCGTCACCCAGCCGGACCGACCGGCCGGCCGGCACCGCGAGCTGAAAGCTCCGGCGATCAAGTTGCTGGCCGAGGATGCCGGCGTCGCGGTGCTGCAACCCGAGAAGGTCCGCGATCCCGCGGCGCTCGAGGCCCTCGAGGCGCTCCAGCCCGACCTCATCGTCGTGATGGCCTACGGTCAGATTCTGCCCCAGCGGCTTCTCGACATGGCCCCGCTGGGCTGCGTGAACCTTCATGCGTCCCTCCTGCCGAAATACCGGGGAGCCGCCTGCATCCAGGCCGCGCTCGATGCCGGTGATGCGGAGACGGGCATGACCCTGATGCACGTCATCCGCCAGCTCGACGCCGGGGATGTGATTCTCTCGAAACGAATCCCGATCGGAGCCCGGGACACGGGGGGCAGCCTCCACGACCGCTTGGCGGAGGCGGGGGTCGAAGCGCTGGCGGAGGGGCTTCCGCTGTTGCTGGATGGAAGCGCCCCTCGCACGCCCCAGGATGAACTGGGCGAGTCGAGCCACATCCCGAAGCTCGGCAGGGACGATGGGAGGATCGACTGGAGTTGGCCGGCGGCGCGGATCGAGCGCCGGCTCCGCGCCTACGATCCGTGGCCGGGTTGTTCGACCTCATTCAACGGCCGGCGGCTGAAGATTTTCCCCTTCGCTGAAGTGATCGAAGGCGAAGGGAACCCGGGCGAGGTCCGCGAGATCGACGGCAGGGTGGCGGTGGCCTGCGGCGACGGTGCACTCACGCTCGACGAGGTGCAGCCCGACGGCTCCCGCCGAATGTCGGCCCTCGACTGGTGGCGGGGTCAGCGCCTCGACGTCGCGACCTTTGACTCCTGAGCCGGGCCGCGAGATTCAGCAAAAAGCCCGGGGGCGAATGAACTCGCAACCCGGGCTTTCTGAAACGGGGCAAGGTTAGTTCTCCGTCACCCGCAGGCGTCCGAACAGCGCGCCGCTCGTGGATTCAAGCGTGGTCGGAATCTTGACGGTCACCGTGTCGTTCGGGCTGCCCGTCGCCACCACCACCTGAACTCCATCGGCGAGGTGAGGCGCTGTCGTGCTGGTGGCGGGGATGAGAAGCTGGGTCCAGCCACCGAGGTCGTTGCCGTGCTCGACATACAATTTGGCGGCTCCCAGGTTTCCGGCTCTCTGGAACTGGAGAGCGAGGAAGCCGGGTTCCGTGGCGGCGGCCGGGAGCAGGGCGAGCGCGTCGGCCTGGGGATCCGCGGCACCGAGTGCGAAGGCGAGGCCATTGGCGACGCCGTCGCCGTTGGTGTCGGTCTCGAAGTCCAAGCCGCCCGACCAGGTTTGGTAGGCGGTCTCCGCCGGGTCGATGAGGGCGATCGTCGTCGAACCGGTGTGGCCCGCTCCGTCATCGACGGTGAAGGTCAGATCGCTGCCCGCCACGGTGGGAGTCACGCTGACGCCGCTCAGCACGCCGTCGACGAAATTGGCGGAGGTGCCCGAGAACCCACCCGTCCCGCCGAAGGTCACCGTGCCGGTGAAGTCGGTGACGGTGGCATCGGATACATCCTGCGCGGTAATGGTGATTCCGGTGATAGGCACTCCCACGGTCTGCGGCGAGGTGATCGCGGAGATCGTGAAGTGATCGACCGGGCCGGGGCCGCCGGGGCCGGCGATGCTCACCTGCACGTTGTCGATGATGGCATCACCTGTCCTGTTGTAGAAACGGAGGCCGATGTCCTGGCCGAGAAGGCCGGGAAGCCATGTTGTGCCACCGCCTCCATCCGCGCCATTCTTGTAGACCGGATCGCCCACCGTGTAGGAGAACGAGAAGGTCTGATAGGAAGAGGTCGTGGCATCTGCCTGGTTCAGTCGTGCAAGAACCGCACTCGTGCCGGCGTACTCGTTCCGGAAGTCGTTGTAGAGGCCGCCGTCATAGAGGACAAGGGCTGCCTTGATGTCGTCTCCTCCGGTTTGACCATCCGTTACCGCATCGAACTGGACCGTGATGGTCGTTCCGCTCGCCAGGGCACCGATCGTGTCGGCAGCGGAAGAGACGCCGGTGTTGGAGGAATAACGGCCTGCATAGGCCTGGGTTCCCGTGGGGTCCGTAAAGTTGGCTCCACCACTCTCGGACTCGTCCACCAGACCGCTCTGGCTGCTCTTGTACCCTTGATTGGAACGAACCCACAATGTCGTGTTCACTTGAGTGCTCGTGTTGGGCACCGTGTAGGTGCTGACATCCGGCGTGGTGCCGGCACCCAGCAGGGAGGTCGCATTGGATCCGGAGTCCGTCGGCTCGAAGTTGTCCTGGAACACGACATTTGGCGGCGGCGGCGCGGGAGTGGAGAAGAACCATGTCACATCGTCGCCGATGCCCGCGTAGCTGTTGCCGACGAGGTCGTCGATAGCGGTGGCGTCGATCCGCACCGCGTAGTCCTTGCCCCCGACGAGGTCGGCGGTGGGATTGATGGTCAACACCGCGCCGGAAACCGTGACCTGGGATCCGTCGGTGACGTCGATCACGACATCGCCGGACGGGCCGTCGGTCAGGTTCCTGAGGGTGATGTTGCCGCTGCCGACGGTGATCGGCTCGCTGAAGGTGGCCTCGAGGTCGCCGTCCACCAGAATGCTCGTGTCGTTCGCGGGATCGGTGGAGGACAGCGTTGGATCGGTCGTGTCGGGAGTGGCGGTGGTGAAGCGCCATTCGGTGTCGACGAGGATTCCGGCGAAGCTGTTGCCGGCGAGGTCGTCGATGGCCGTGTCGGCGATCAGGACCGCATACTCCTTGCTGGTCGCGAGGCTGGCCGTCGGATTGATGGTCAGGGTGCTGCCTGAAAGCCAGACCTGGGTGGCATCGTTGGCGTCGATGACCACGTCCCCGGAGTTGTCGATCGGGTGGAGCGTGATGTTGCCGGTGCCAATGGTGACCGGTTCATTGAAGTTGATAACGATGTTGGCTCCTGCCGAGACGTCCGTCTCGCCGATTTCGGGGCTGCGCCCGATGATGACCGGCGGGATTTCGTCGGGTCCGGCGGAGGCTTCGAGCAGGTCGATCATTGCCCGGCCGAGGGCGTCGCCGACTAGCATGTAGGTTTCCGCGTTCCCGTTGTAGTGGCTGTTTGAGGCTCCCCCCTGGCTGAGCGGGTGGGCATAGACCGTCTTCACATTGTTCTGATATTCCGGGTAGTTTCCGGCATCTCCGTCCACGGCCATTTGGGCATCAAAGATGGCTACATCGCTGGCCGGACTCGTATCGCCTGCGGCTGTCTGGCCGAGCGTGGCAAGAACGAAGGGCGCGTTGACGGGAACCTTGCCGGGGTAGCGGTTCGAGTAATAGCTGCGGAGATTGTTGATCAGGTTGACGAGGTTCTGTTCGTAGCGGGTAGCGTGGCCCATGTCGCCCCGGTCCTTGTCGCCTTGCCACCAGACGAATCCGGCAATCTCGAAATCGCGGCCCTCGAATGGCTTGCCGGCACCGCCATATTTGCCATTCCAGTCGTCCAGGATGTCGACCACGTTGGTTTCGGCGTCGTGAGGATGAGCCCATTCGCTTTCATCCCTGAAATAGCGATCCCATTCGTAGCCCGCATACCAACCACCGGTCACCCAGGGTGCCGGTGTATCGCCGATCGGCCACTTGAGCTGGGCATCACCGAATCCCGCATAAGTATTGGGAGAATAGTCATACTGGACACTGCCCTGGGGAAGGATGTCCCAACCTAGGCTGCGGTTGCCGATGCTTGATTTGAGCACGAGAACGGCTTCATCGTGATACCATCCCATGATGTGGCCGAAACCCAGTTCGGGGCCGAGCTTGTCGCCGGGTCCGGGGCCATCTCCGGCTCCTTGGCCGGCAGTGAGGGGTCCGTTGGCTGTGGCGGAAATCACGCCCCGATAGAGGACATCCTGGCGTTCGGTCCAATTGTTGGAGCCGTCGAGCAGGTTCGGGAACTTGTTCTCGATCTTGGTGATGGTTTCCAAGGTTCCTGCCGTGCCCAAGGGACCGACGTTCCCAATACCAACCATGTTGGACTGGCCGGAGCAGATGTAAACCTTGACCGGCAGTGAAGGATTTCCGGTCGAGCCGTCCGGGTCGGGCAGGGGGTAAGGGACGAAGGGCTTGTCGGTGTCGTCAAACGGGTTGGTGAATGAGGCGTAGACCTCATAGTAGTCACCGGCGCCGTCGGAGTCGGTATCGGAAAGGTAAGGGTCGGTGCCGGTATTGGTTTTGTCGACCAAGGTGCCGGTATTGGTTTCCGCACCGTCCAGCAGGCCGTCCTTGTCCCAGTCGTTGTCGGTCGGATTGGTGCCGGTGTCCGAGGACACGGTTGCCGGAGGTGTCGCGGGCACCCAGGTGCCGGTATTGGTTTCCACACCGTCACTCAAGCCATCGGCGTCGGTGTCGGCCAACAGCGGGTTGGTCGGCGGACGCAAGCCGGCGGTTCCGTTGATTTCGGCTCCGTCGAGGAGCGTGTCGTCGTCGGTGTCGTTGTCGTTTGCCTTGGTGCCGTATTGGTATTCCTCCGCGTTGGTCAGACCGTCAACGTCGGGGTCCGCAGTATCGTCAATCACGTTAGGGTCGGTCCCGTTGGCGAGTTCCCATGAATCGGGGAGTCCGTCTCCATCGGTGTCGGCAACGGTAAAGAAAAACACGTCGCCGGTCACCGGAGTGCCATCGGGGTCGCCGTCAGGGTAGGAATCGACGCGCCAGTAGTAGGTATCGGCCTGGGGAGCGTTGACGATGGTCGAACTCGCAATCTGGCCGTCAAGCACCGGCGCCAGGGAGCCCGGGTCAGTGCCGAAAAGCACATCGACGTAGGTGTCGCCGGTATTGGGCGGCATGTTGGTCCAACTCAGCGTGACATTGCCGCCGGCGGCGAGATCTTCGCCACTAGCGGGATTCGGGTTGAGGTCGTGGCCGGTAATCAGGCGGATGTTGTCATAGAGAACGCTGTTGGTGGATTTGACGAGCCGGATGCCGACGTCCTTGCCAAGGTGGGCGTTTGCGCCATCCGGGGTGAAGGTGAGGCTGCCGGTCGCGGACATGTCGTCGGTCGTCACAGCACCGGTGGCGCTGGCGAGAACCGTGCCGGGGAGAGGCGTGCCATTGACGTCCGCGCGGTCATCCCCCGGAGAGAATGCCACGAGTTCCACCTTGTAGTTGCCGCTGGCGGTGCTGGCGGTGACCGCGGTATTGAAGGTCACGGAGTAGGTGACATCAGCGGTGAGTGCGCCGATCACGCCTTCGGCGGTCGTTAGGCCGGAGTTGGTGTAGTTGAGGTAGTAGGCCTGATTGCCATAGGGCGTGGTGAATGGCGGCGTGGCGGGCCACACGACGGTTTCGTTGTAGAGGCCCCGGTTGGAGGAACCGAAGCCGTCGGTGGCGCCGATCCAGTTGCCGCCGGAGGGCACGGTGTTGTCGTCGAAGCCGGAGACGACCGGAATCTCGAAACTTTCCGAAAAAACGACCCCGGCGTGGAGCGGGGTCATGGCGATGGCGAGGCCGAGAATGGCGGTGCCTAGGACGGATGGTGCGGGTTTTGGATTCATTTGTGGTTCGAGGAATATTTGGCGAAGCGGCCCGGTGGCAGATGATCGCAGCGGACCAGATTCCGTAATGGCCTCGTGCCTTGGTAAATAGGCCCGAGGGGTCGAAAGTTACGGATTTTCCGATGAGTTCCCTACCCGGTGGCCTTGGTCCCCGAGCATGATGCGGCGGCGCATGGCCAGCGCGGAGGATTGGCGGGGATATTCTCCTCCTGCCTGTCTCACTGAGTAGGCCACTTCATAGGACAAATGGCTGTTCAACCTCTAGGGGGCACTACATTTTGGTGCTTGTGCAAGTGTAGGCAGTACTCACCCGGTAAATGTCCATGAGATCGGACGCGTCGGTGTCTCGCCAAGGGAAACCGTGTCAGGGCGATGGCTGCTGTACAACCCGGAAAAAATACTTGGGCAAAGTACTGTCAATCGTCCAACTCGGGTTGGGATCAAGGATCTGCTGAGGCTCTGTAATGTCTTCCCAATCTGTAAGATCCGAGCTGGACTGCAGTTTCATGTACATCCCCCGAATCACATCGGCTTGGACGATAAACTGCCCTCCATTCCTGATCGACTTCGCACGGATCGGCTGCGCAAGAATGGTTCCATCATAATATTTTTCAGCCAGTCTCATCGCCCTGATTCCAGCCGTGGAACCCATGATTCGGCCGGGGCCATCATCAGCGGGGACATGAATACCACCATAGAGCCGTGAAATTCCCGCCTCATCCGCCGCGTCATAGTAGGTCGCCCATTCCAGGGTGACATCCGTCGAGGGCCCGTATTCAAATTCCAGACTTCCGGCCTTCTTGGTGTAACTTCCCAGCCCGCCGGGAAAATAGGGAGTGCCGGTGAAGTAGGCGAGCACCTCGGCAGCTGCCCGGCTGAATGTGCTGTGGCCCGACACGTAGCCGGCGAATGCCGGAGTGACAAAGGTATCCCGTTGATACGGCAGCCAGTCCACCCCCAGGATCCACTCACTTCCGGAATACTCAGTCACCGGATCAGCGGGCTCTCCTCCCCAGGCATAAATGGCGGTGTCACCAATGGATGCGTCACCGGCGACCAGTGCCGCGTGACGCTCACCGGGGGCGGAGGATTCGGCGGTGATTTTTTCCACGAGGCCGGCCACTTCGGGCAAAATCCCGCTGCCACTCATGTGGCGGATCGCACTGATTGGTCGGATATAGTCGTAATATCGCTTGCATCCCCATGCAGCGACCGCTGAGTCGTGCAGCGCGGCGTTGAGTGCAAAATACAATTTTACATCCCACTCAAGCTCATCCAGCACCGGCCCCTGTCCCCTGAATCTCTTGTCGGCAAGCGGATGGTCGGCGACTTGGTTGGCCAGTTTGTTCCAATGCCCTGGCGGCGTCTCGGATTCCGGTCCGTCTGCCCAGAATTCGGCAATCACTCGGCCGTAATCAGCCCGTTTGACCCATTGTTCTTGGTAAGGTTCACCGGTGACCGGATTGGGAGCCGTCCCATGCCCGGTGCCATCATTGGCCCCCAGGGAGTTGAGCCCCTTCGACTTCGGGGAAATATCGATCATCACCCCGTCATCCGGATCCAGCCAACTGCTGAACCGGATGACGTCCAGATTGCCCTGCTTGTATGCCGTGTCTCCCTGGCCCCCCAACTGCGGCGGCAGGCCGGGATCAAGGTGGATCGGCGATTCATTCGCGAGGGCAAACGGCCGGACCCACCCCCAGTGAGAACCAACAAAGACCTGGGTAGTGCTGGTGGTCAGTCCGTTCTGGGTAAATGCCCGAGTGAAGCGAAGCGGCTGCCACCTGTTGGGGTCAGCCAGCGTGGTGCCGGAGAGTTCGATCCGCATCGGGGCATTGACAGGCTCGTATGACGGGTCGTCGTAAAAGGTGTCTTCCCGCGATCCGTCACTCTCCCCCCAGGCGAGCACTGCCGCAGCCACCCGGTTGCCGACGGCGGCGGGGCTGTCCCCGGTCAATGTCGTCGTGGCAGTGGGATATCCCAGTGCCGCCATTCTCGCATCGAACAGGACCAGCGATGTTGAAGCGTTGACCGACTTGGAATACCGGTGATGAAGAACCCGGTAGGCAGCGTAGCTGATGGCCTCGTGACGCGCCGCCTCCACGTCGACCGGGCTCTGCTCCTCACGGTGAATGTAGCCGACCGCCGTGGGATCGTAGGCAGCCCACGCATCCCACATCGCCACGGAAACGTGAAACAGGTTGCGCGCATGCACGGCCGGGTCCGGGAAGTCCATGCGAATCGATTGCAGCAGTTCCTCGTTCCACAGGCGTGCAATGCTCGGCACCGGGGCGCCGGTGTTATTCACCTCCACCGGGTGGCGCTCGGCCCACAGCAGTTCGGTCTCACTTGAGTCGGCATACACGCTGGCGACCACGGAATGCGCACCGGGTGTGGTAAACTGGATGGTTGCCGGATTGGCGTAATCGACCCCCAGGTAACTCCAGACCACCACCGCACCGGCGGGCAGGTCAGCCCCGCGAATCTCGAACTCCACGGATTCGGCGGGATCGACCTGAGTGGATGTCACGGAGGCCTTCGGCGAGTGGATGACGATTTCCTGGTTGACCGCCACATGGTCCCGCCAGACTTCCCGGCCACCGGGAAAAGCAGCACGGACCTGTTGAAATTCCGTCTGCGCCCCGGCACCGAAGTGGGCAATCCGGTAGGGACCGTGGCCGTTGTAATTGCTCGAGGCGTTGATCTCGCGCATCTGGTTCTTGCCGGGCAAGCTGCAGTGGAGCCGGACCCCCATGCCATGGGAGTGGTAGGGAGCTGCCCCGGCCACCCTCACCTTGAGCCAATTCCCGGCGGGCGCGGTGTCGTTGCGCAGCAGAACAGGCTGCCCGGGCGAGATGGTGAACTGTCCGCCGGGAAGGGGGTTGAGGACGTTGTTGTTGACGATGAACAGGTCGAGATCCCCGTCATTGTCATAGTCGAAAGAAACCACACACCTGCCCTGACCCGTATCCGCCGCATCACCCGATGAGGCGGCCACCTCGGAAAACACCATTGAACCGTTGTTTTCAAACAACACCGAGGGAGTTCCCGCATAGGGTTCATCCACGATGTAGGCAGGCCAGCCATTGACATGGTACAAGTCCTCGTCGCCGTCATTGTCGAAATCCCCGAAAACCGCCCCCCAGCCCCAGTGGCCATCGCGAACCCCCGCCTGCGTCGTCGCGTCGACAAATTCTCCGCCGCCGACATTGCGGAGGAACCGGTTGCCGCTCGTCCCCGTGCCTGTGTACTGGATCACCGAGGGATCGACATTTTCGTCACGAATGGCGGTCATGAAGATATCCAGGTCCCCGTCGTTGTCTGGGTCGCCGGTGGCCACTCCCATGCCGTTTTCAATGTCACTGGATCCGCCCGGCAGGAAGATGCCGCTGCCATTGTTGAAAAACCATTCGGTTTGACTGAAATCCGCCACTTGCAGCAAATCCACCCAGCCATCCCCGTTGAGATCGGCAAAATGGGGCACGTAGTTCCAACTTCCGGGGATCGTTTGGTAGGCCACAAAACTGCCAGCCCCCTGGTTGCGGTAGATGGTGATGTCCCCCTCTTGGAAGAGGTCACCGCCACCCTCGTTGTTCCACGCTCCAATGGCCAGGTCGAGCAAGCCATCGCCGTTGGTGTCGGCCCAACTGGCACTGGAATTCCTCATCACGGGATTGGGGAATTGTGTCGTGTCCAGCGCGAAATGACCGGTGCCGTCATTGGTGAGCAACAAGTGGAAACCGGCGACGGCGTTGACCACCAACAAATCGACATCACCATCCGAGTCATAGTCGGCCCCGCAGGTCGCGGTGTGCCTGCCAGTTTGTCCCACGCCGCGACTGACCGCCTCCTCCACGAACGTTCCATCCCCTTGGTTGATGTAGAGCATGTTGGGGCTCAATCCGCCCTGCAGCACAAACAGGTCGACCCAGCCGTCGCCATTGAAATCCTCCGCCACCGCACCCCCCGTCATCACCGGGTGCTCCGGGTCCGTGTCCAGATTGGCGGGATCCTGATCAAACACATGGTCGATGCCGGCCGCCAGTGTGACATTCGTGAATTCCAGGGCATTGGCGGGTGGGCCCATCAACAACCCATTCAGCACTAGCAAGACGGGTCGGAAGATCTTCACGTTCTGTCAAAAGCTAGGATGTCCGCGAGTGGCTACCGTGCGTCCTGGCGGTCGTTGCCATCGCAAGGTGGAACTCGTGCGCTGGAGGCGGAAAAATAAAAAATCGCCACAGCTTTTCAAGCCGTGGCGATTGGTGGTGAAGGCATCTACCGACTCAGATTATCGACGGCGGCGGCGCAGCAGCATCAGGCAGCCAATACCACCGAGAAGAGCAGCGGAGGGCTCGGGAATGGCGACAAAATCAACGCTGACGTTGTCAATGTTGCCGGTGGTTGTGGCACCGTCCAGGCGGAGTGCCACGTCTTGCCCGGCTGTGGTCTCAGTCCCATCGGAGATGTAGGTGAAGGTCACCGTGGTGGAGGTGGCAGTCGAATTGCTGAAGGCTTGGGAATCGTTATCAGTTCCACCTGACGAGAATTCCCAGGCAGGAGTGCCAGCATTGTATTCACCATCCACCCGTGCGAGAAGGGCGCTGAAGTCGGAGGTGGCACCGGAGGCCGCGTCGCGCCGGTCGGCATCGTCCGCAGTGGCGAAGGTCCCCAAATACACGCTGAACGGGCTGGCATTACCGTTGTCGAACAACACATCAAAGCTGATGGTGTAGGTGCCCGCAGCCAAGTTGCCGATCTGTCCGTCGGTGGTGGTAAGCCCGCTGTTCGTGTAGCGGAAGCTGTAAACCGTGTTGGTTCCGACCAAATTCAGCCCGGACTGGGATGCATTGAAACCGGTATTTGCGGCAACCCAGCCAGTGGGAGTAGGAGGATACTGGTCGTAGGTGGCAACCGTATTGTCGTCGGCGTTCCCGTAACCTTCAAAGTCTTCGGTAAACACGACAGCCGCCGATGCGGCTCCGGCAAGTCCGAGTGCGATGGTGGGAGTCAGGAGTTGTTTCACAATACGGGGAAGGGGCGGTTGGAGTTGGACGGATCGATGCATCTCGCTACTGAATAGGCTCCGTGAAGAAAGGTTACGCAGAAACGTGTTTTTTTTTTGAGCCTGGCACGGTTCACGACACCCAGGTGCGCAACTGGAAGCACCTCAAGTTCTTCGAGCATCAGATACTGCTCGGGGCCCGGGTTCCACGCATTCTCGGCAAGGGTGGCAGGGTCGAGACCGCTGAGGTGCCGTGGGTCGGGCCGAACAGGAGTCTCCTTTCTCATTGCGGCCTTCCTTCTGGGCTTGTCCAAGATGCTGCCGGGGATTCAGCGATCGACCTCTTAGCGGAAATCCACGACGTTTTGTTCCATGAGCGTCGAGATCTCGTCGTCGCTGAGGGCAGCGCGGAGGATGTGGAGTTCGTCGATGTCGGCGTCGAGGGTCGGGTCCCCGGGGGCTGCGCCGGTACCGTTGTATATTACCTGTCCCTTTAAAAGAAATCTTGCGGTCTCGACGGGGTTTGATTGGATTGGCGGCATGAGACGTCCCCGCATGCTCGCACCCGAGTCGATGGATCGGGCCTTCTACCACTGCGTTTCGCGGGTGGTGAACCGGGAGTTCGTGCTGGGTCCGGCGGAGAAGGAGCATTTTCTGAAATTGATGCGCTGCTACGAGCGGCTCTACGGCTTGCGGATCATCGCCTACTGCCTGATGTCCAATCACTTCCACATCCTGGTCGAGGTGCCGAAGCGGCCAGCCGACGAAGATCTGCCCGATGACGTGGAGTTGGTGGCCCGGGTACGCTCGACACTTGGTGACAAGCAGGCGGGCGACCTGGAGTGGGAACTTCGCCACCTCAGAGAGACCGGTTCGGAGGAATGGGCCGAGGCGTTGCGCGAGAAGTGGTTTTCGCGGATGTGGAACGTCAGCCAGTTCATGAAGGTGTTGAAGCAACGCTTCACGCAGTGGTTCAACCGGCGTCACCAGCGCCGCGGAACCCTTTGGGAGGACCGCTTCCGCTCGGTGCTGGTGCAGGGGGAGTGCCGCGCGTTGCAAACGATGGCCGCCTACATCGACCTGAATCCGGTGCGGGCGAAGATCTGTGACGATCCCAAGGATTACCGCTGGTGCGGCTATGCCGAGGCGGTGGCCGGCGGGCACGTGGCACGCGAGGCGTTGAAGTGGCTGGTGAGCCTGGATCCCCACGGTGGTCCACGAAACGAAAGCCTCGGCGTGGAGGAGGCCTTGGCTTGTTGGCGCTGCGAGCTCTTCGGGGTGCCGCTTGCGAATCACCGGCGCCATGTAGAGAGAGCAAGGGGTGAGGAGGCAGCAACGTTATCAAAGAAGCGGATCTCCCGGCAAAAGGCGCTGGAGGTGCTCGCTGACGGGGGACGGCTGAGTCAGGCGGAATACCTGCGATGCCGGGTGAGATACTTCACCGACGGAGCGGCGATCGGTTCGCGGGACTACGTCGAGCAGGTGTTCCGCGAACGTCGGGAGTGGTTTTCCGAGAAGCGTCGGAAAGGTGCGCGCAGCCTCCGCGGATTGGAATTGAGGAAGAAGCCCGAGCGGCTCTACGCCATGAGGAACCTGCAAAAGGATCCGGTGGGATAGCGTGCGGGATCGGGACGGGAGTCACGCCTGGCCCCTCGTTCGTGAGCGGGCGGGTCGCCACGACCAGATACCCGCAAAACATCGTCCGCAGGTGTGGAGGCTGATCCTGCCCCAACTACTTTCTGCAGTAGAGCGTCGCAATCACCATCGCCCCTGATGACTCTGGCGACCCGCTTTTGCGGGTCTCATTCCCCTGCGACGACCGGGCGGTTTTCGTCCATCAACCGCCAGATCTCCTCTTCGCCGAGGGCGGCGCGGAGGATGTGGAGTTCGTCGATGTCGGCGTCGAGGGTGGGGCCGCCGGGGGCGCTGCCCGGCAGGCGGCCGATCCGCAAACCGGTGGAGTCCGCGGCGGAACTGGCAAGTGGGGCGGGGAAGTGGCTCACGGTTTCCGCCAATCTGCCGTCGATGTAATGGAGAATCTCGGGCCGGCCGTCCTCGCTTCTGCGCCCGGTGCACACGGTGGCGACATGGGTCCACACGTCTGGAAGCAGCGGTTCGGGTCCACGGGCGTCGTGGTAGCCGCGGGCATTCATCACGGTCCAAACCGGCGGGCGGCCCGGCAGCATGAAGCCGGCCCATGCCGAAGCGGAGCCCGGTGTGCCCCAGGCGACGACGGGAGTGGCACCGACCGGACGATCACTGAACAGGCCGTGGTGTTCGGCTCCGAAGCCGCTTTCGATGGGTGACTGGCCATGAGGCCGCGCTCCGATCCAGCCGCGGTAGGGCAGGGTCTGCTCGGCGTAGCCGCTGACCTGCGGCACCTCGAAGTCTTCGGAAAAGACGAAAACCGGAGGTTCAGCGCGGCGATGGGTGGCGAGTCGGATCTCGTCGTAAAGCACCGGCGCGCCCGGCTTGATCAGGCGGATGCCGAGTTCCCGGCCCAGATGCGGGTCGCCGGAAGCCGGGGTGAAGGAGGCGCGACCACGGACCGCGGGGTCGGTGGCGCGAACCACTCCTTCTGCCACAGCAACCACCTTGCCGGGACTGCTGCCGACCCGGGAGTCAAGGCGGCGGGTGTCGTCATCGGCCGCGCTGAAGGCGACGAGTTCCACCCGGTAATCGGTTGTTCCCGATTCGGGCAGGGCGGCGGCCTGAAACTCGAGCGAGTAGGTGGTGCCGGCTGAGAGCGTCACCCCGGTTGCACCCGTGGCGGTTGTCAGGCCGGCATTGGTGTAGTTGAGCAGGTAGGCCTGGTCGCCGGCCGGAGGGGTTGCGCCGGCCCCGGTGCGGGGGTCGGTTTCCGTGGCAGAGGGGGCGGTGCGGTGGCGGATCCAGACGGCGACGGTGCGCGGCGCGTCGCCATCGATGCCGGGGAAGTCGGACTCGGCGAAGAGTCCGCCGGCCTTCAATGACAACGCCCTGCCAAAGACCCCGTCGATCTGCGATTCTACCGGCCGGGAGACCTCACCTTGCCGGTTCCGTAGCCGCAGGGCGTGGCTTTCGACGCCGTCGAAGCTGCCGCTGGCGGGGAAGGCCCCGTCGACGACGGTGTCGAAGGACCAGTGGACGCGCGGAATAGCCTTCGAGAACTGACGTCGGAACAGGCTCGGTCGGAGGTCGATCGGGTGGCTGCGGCCAGAGGAGTCGAAGCTCAGCGCCGTTCCTCCGTTCAACCCGACCTTTCCGGCCCCCGGAACCGACGGCAGAACTTCGACCCGGCCGGTCTGGACGTGGACTTCGAGTTGGTCGCCGCGGGCGAACCGGATGCCGAATTCGGTTCCGAGGTCGACGATCCGGCCGAGCTCGGTCCGGACCGTGAAGCCGCGGCCTTCCTCGGGCACCCGGAACCAACCCATGCCGGCATCCATGCGGACAGTGGACGCGGAAATCAGCTCGATCTGGGAAGGACCTTCGATCAAGGCCTCGACGCCGGAGGGAAACCGCAAGCGGAGCAGGCCGCGCTGGAGCGTGACTTGATCGCCCGGCCCGAGCTGCCCGCCGTCGTCCTCGTTGCCCTGAACGATGGCGAAGGAGGCATCGCTCGAGCTGTCGAGCACCACCGTGCTCGAGGGGTCCGGCTGGCTGACCTGATAGAGCAGCATTCCGAGTCCCAGCGCCACCACTGCCGCGGCGGCGTAGCTGAGGGAAAGCACAACGCTTCGCCGTTTCTCGCGCTGCAGGGTTTCGGAGCTGATCGGCATCGTGCCGAGCTCCGCCCGCGTCTCGGCGGACTGCTGGATGAGAGCCGAGAGTTGCAGCTGCTCCATGTAACGTCGGCGGATGGCTCCATCGGAGCGCATCAGCTCCATCAGCCGTTCGCGGTCGGCAGTGGCGATCACGCCATCCTCAAGGTCATGGATGAGGCGGGTCGCCTCCTCGATGACTTCATGGTGGTCGCGGATCATGGGTGACCCTCCCTCATCTGGATTTTTCTTTCAAGGCAGGTCCGCAGGGTTTCCCGGATCCGGTGCAGGGCGACCTTCAGGGCACCGACGCTCCGGCCCGTTTCCCGCGCATGCTCGGCGAGTCCGGCCTTTTTCCAGTAGCGATGGAGGACCAGTTCCTGATCGCGCACCTGCAGCTGGCTCATGCAGTCGTTGAGGTCCGCAAGCCGGCGGTTGCACTCGGCCGGATCGAGGTCCATGGCTTCTTCCGCAACCATCTCCATGACATCGTCGTCAAGCGGCTGGCGTCGCTCGTTGCGGAGTTTCTGCTGGAGCGCCATCGTCTGGAAACGCGCCGTGGTGAGCGCCCAAGCCTTGAAATTGGTGCCGAGGGTGAACTGTTCGCGTTTGCTCCAGAGGACCTGGTTGGTGTTCTGGATGACGTCTTCCGCTTCGGGCAGTCCGGGCAGCAGCGAGATGACGAAGGCGCGGATCAGCGACTGGTGGGACACCAGAAGCTCCACAAATTCCTTTTCGACGCTTGGTTGTTCTTCAGCCACGGCAAGACGAATCCTCCCCTTGGGAATAATGCCGAAACAGGGAAGTTACAGGCTTTTCCGGAATGGCTGATCGCACGGCAGGGCCGGGCATGGTCCAGCTTCGCGCGGTCCCGGCCCGGGAAACGATCGGCAGGGAGAAGGGCGAGCCCCGGTTCCGGTCGATTGACTTCGCCGGTTCCCGTGACTTTACTCCGCGTTGGTGACAAGGGGCTTTCAGAGGGTGCTGACGGGCGCGGGCTTGAGCCTGCTGTGCGGCTGCATGGCCGGCCCGGGTGGCTGGCGGGCGGAGGTGGACATGCAGGCCGCCCAGCTCGGCTACCGCAACTGGATCGTCATCGCCGAGAGTTCGTTTCCGGCGCACAGCCGGTCGGGCACCCGCCAAGTGAACACCTACGAGCCCATCCCGGTGGTGCTCGACGAGGTGCTGCGGACGCTCGAGCGGACCGAGCATGTGCGTCCGCGGATCTATTTGCCGCGGGAACTGCCCATGGTGGAGAATGATTTCGCACCGGGCATCGATCAGTATCGCAAGGAGCTCGAGACCGCGCTCCACGGCTACGAAACCACCGAACTCGACCAGGATTCGTTGATGACGCTGATCCAGGATGCCCAGAAAAGCTTCGACGTGCTGGTACTGCGGACCGACACGGCGCTGCCCTACACCAGCGTCTTCCTCGAGTTGGCGCCCGGCTACTGGGATGGCGAGTCCGAGCAGCGGCTGCGCGAGCGGATGCGGCAGCGGAAGCTGGAAAAGCTGGCCACACCGACGCCGTGAAGCCAGCTTCTCCGCGCCGATGAACGAGAAGGATGCCATCCGGGATGAAAGGGAACGCGCGTGGATCGGCGATGCGGTGCTGGCGCTCTTCGCCCGCTCGTGGGTCCTGCGGGAGCGCGGGACGATGGACGGCGACTGGTTCACCCGCCTGACCTCCAACGATTTCCTCAGTGCCTTCGGAAATCCGACCCGCGTCGAGGCGCGGATCGGCGACCTCTACCGCAGCGAGGGACTCGAGGCGGCCTTCGCGTGGATGGAGTCCGAGTTCATCCCGCTGCTGCGCAAGCAGATGGCGAAGCGGTGAAAAGCGGGCTTATTCCGGGTTTTCCGGGTTTTGAGGATTGCCTGATTATCAGGAAATACTGCATTCTTCGGCCATGTGATGCCTTCGCCATGGCGTGGGCACGCTTCGGGACACGCACATGGGACAACGCAAGCGGCAGCCGGCTCTGGTGATCGCCTGCGGCGGCACGGGGGGACATCTGTTTCCCGGCCTCGCCGTAGCCGAGGAGTGGACCGCGCGTGGTGGCCGGGTCCTGCTGCTGGTTTCCGAGAAGAAGATCGATCGCGAGGCCTCGAAGAAGTACGACGCCTATCGTTTTGAAACGATCCCGGCCCTGCCCAAGCCGCCGACCTTCTCGCCGAAGATGCTGCCCTTCCTGTGGAGCGTGTGGAGGACCATCGGGCGTTGCCGGGGCCTGATCCGCGATTTTGATGCCGACGCCGTGCTGGGCATGGGTGGCTTCACCTCGCTGCCGCCGGTGGTGGCGGGGAAAAGGCTCGGGCTGCCGGGCTTCGTCCACGATTCCAATGCCCTTCCCGGCAAGGCCAACCGCCTGACCGCACGCTGGTGCCGCCAGGTGCTGGTCGGGCTGGAAGCCGCGAAGGCCCACTTCGGCGGGCGCGACTGCTTGGTGACCGGGACTCCGGTGCGCGCCGAACTTCAGGAACTCCCAACGAGGGCCGATGCCGCGGCGAAGTGGGATCTCGACCCGGAGAAACCGACGCTGCTGGTGATGGGCGGGAGCCAGGGGGCGCGAAAGCTCAATTCGCTGGTGGCGACCGCTGAACTGCCGTCCGGCACCCAGGTGCTGCACATCGCCGGCCCCGGGGACGAGGATCGCGTGCGGACCGAGTCCGGCGGGCGGGAGGGCTACCGGGTGGTCGGATTCTGCGACGACATGCCATCGGCCTACGCCGTCGCGGATGCGGTGGTGGCGCGCTCGGGCGCATCGAGCATGACCGAGCTCGCGCACCTCGGCCTGCCGTCCATCCTCGTGCCCTTTCCCTACGCGGCCGACGATCATCAGACCGTCAACGCGCGCGTCTTCTCCGATGCCGGCGCGGCTTTTCTGGAAACCGAGGCGGAACTCGATGCGACCGGACTCGCAGCGCGCATCGCTGAACTCTTGCAACATGAAACCCGTGAGCGCATGTCGGCGGCGGCCCGGGCGCTGGCCGTGCCGGACGCCGCCGCGCGGGTTTGCGCCGCCATCGAATCGACCCTGAAATGAGAGACCTTTCCCAGCGACTGACCGATCTTTCCCGTCCGCTCCGGGTCCACCTGGTGGGCGTGGCCGGCTCGGGAATGAGCGGTCTGGCGCTGCTGCTGATGGGCATGGGCCACCGGGTCAGCGGCTCGGACAAGGTGACCACGGCGGAAACCGAGCGCATGCAGGGGCTCGGGCTGAGGTTCTCGTCGCCGCACACCGCCGAGGCGGTCGATGGCGCGGACGTGGTCGTGTATTCCTCCGCGATCCGGCCGGACAATCCGGCATTGTCCTCCGCGCGGGAAAAGGGAATCCGGCTGATGCGGCGGGCCGAGTGCCTGGCGGCGATTCTTGCCACCCGGCGGGGGATCGTGGTCTCCGGCACCCACGGCAAGACGACGACCTCGGCGATGGTCGCCTACGCCCTGCGGGAGGCGGGGATGCACCCGAGCCACTACGTCGGGGCCGAAATCCCGGTGCTCGGGCAGAACGCCCGCTGGTCCGAAGACGGCGAATGGATGGTGGCCGAGGGCGATGAAAGCGACGGCACCCTGGCGCTCTACCATCCCGCCTGCTCGATCGTTCTCAACATCGAGGCCGAGCACCTCGATCACTACCGCGACCTCGACGAGATCAAGGAGGTCTTCCGCACGCTGCTTTCACAGACATCCGGCCCCGTGGTCTATTGCCGCGAGGACGAGGGCGCGCGGTCGGTGTGCGCCGGTCACCCGCAGGCGGTGAGCTACGGCTGGTCGGATGCCGACTACACCGCCGGCGAGATCCGCGAGCTGCGCGGGGCTACGGCATTTGCCGTACTTCGGGGCGGGGACAAGCTCGGGGAGGTCGAACTCGCGATCCCGGGTCGGCACAACGTGCTCAATGCGCTGGCCGCGATCGCGACCTGCGACCGGCTGGGCGCGGACTTTCTCCTGGTGTCGCGCTCGTTGAACAGCTTTGCGGGCGCGCGGCGGCGCTTCGAGACGAAGTATCTGTCGAAGCGGTTGCGGATCGTCGATGATTACGGTCACCATCCGACCGAGATCGCGGCGACCGTGCAGACGGCCCGGCAGCTCGGACCCGAGCGGGTCGTGGTCCTGTTCCAGCCGCATCGTTTCAGCCGGACCCGGGCCCTGGCGGATGATTTCGGCAAGGTGCTCGCCGGGGCGGACGAGGTGTTCGTCACCGACATCTACCCCGCCAGCGAGCGGCCGATCCCGGGCGTGACCGGCGCGACGGTGGTCGATGCGATCGTCAGCCACGGGGGACGCGCGACTTCGGTGCCGGATCTCGCCGGGGCGCACCACCGGGTCGGCAACGTCCTCGCCGACGGCGATCTTCTCATCACCCTGGGAGCGGGCAATGTCCACGAAGCCGGCACCCGGATCGCCCGTGACCTCAAAGTGGTGGAGGATCTGCGCGCCCTGGTTCCCGAAGAGGCGCTGGAGGTCCGGCTCTACGAGCCGATGCGGCGCCACACGACGATGCTGGTCGGTGGCCCGGCGCAATTCTGGATCGAGCCCCGCAGCTTCGAGGCCTTTGCCGAGGTGGCGAACTACTGCCGCGACCGTGGCATCACGGTGCGGGTGGTCGGCCGGGGGTCGAACCTGCTGGTGCGCGACGGCGGCATCCGCGGGGCGGTGATCCATCCGAAAGGCGGCGAGTTCGGCGAGTGCCGGGTGGACGATGACGGTCACGTGGTTGCCGGAGCCGGCGTGCGCTTGAAGAAGGTTGCGAGCGTGGCCGAGGCCGCGGGGTTGGGAGGCTTCGAGTGGATGGAGGGGATCCCGGGAAATGTCGGCGGCGCATTGCGCATGAATGCGGGGGCGATGGGCATCGAGACCTTCGACCAGGTGGTCCGGCTGACGGTTCTCATGGAGGACGGCGGGATCCGCACGCTCGAGCGCGACGAGATCGAATCCTTCTACCGGAACGTCCCCGAGCTGCGGCGGAATTTCGCCCTGAGGGCGGTCTTCAAGGGCGAGCCGGACAGCGCCGAGAACATCCGCAGGCGCTGGGACGAATCGCGCGCGAAGCGTCGATCGACCCAGCCGGTCGCGGCGAGTGCCGGCTGCATTTTCAGAAATCCGGATGAGATCCCGGCCGGCATGCTCGTGGATCAACTCGAGCTCAAGGGCAGCGCCGAGGGCAAGGCCCAGGTTTCCGCCGAGCACGGCAACTTCATCGTCAACCGCGGCGGCGCGACCGCCGCGGAAGTCCTCGGCCTGATCGACCGGATCAAGGCGAAGGCCCGCGGTGCCCGCGGCATCGAGCTCGAGCACGAGGTCAAGATCATCGGCGAGGACGACATCACTTTCTAACACCATGCTTCCCGACAACCTGCACATTGCCGTCCTGATGGGAGGACCCGGATCCGAACGCGAGGTTTCGCTGGCCTCGGGCAAGGCGGTGGTCGAGGCCCTGCGGGGTGCGGGCTTGAAGGCGACACCCGTCGATGTCCGCGGACCGGACTTCGACCTGCCGGCGGATGCCGGCCTGGCCTTCAACGTCATCCACGGCACCCTCGGCGAGGACGGGGAGCTCCAGGCAATCCTCGAAGGCCGGGGGATTCCCTACACCGGTGCGGGTTCGGCGAGCAGCCGGGTGGCCTTCGACAAGAACCTCGCGAAGGAACGCTTCGTGGCGGCCGGGGTACCGACGCCGGCTTCGGAAGTGGTCGATGTGAGCGCGGGCGAAGCCCCCTCGATGTCCCTGCCCTACGTCGTGAAATCCCCCTGCCAGGGGTCGAGCGTCGGCGTCTATGTCTGCAAAACCGAGGCGCAGGCCGCGGCGGCGTTGAAGGATGTGGCGAAGTATGGGGCCACGGCCTTGATCGAGCAGTTTGTCGAGGGTCGCGAGCTGACCGTCGCGGTGCTCGACGACGAGGTCTATCCGGTGGTCGAGATCGTCGCACCGGACGGCGTCTACGACATGGCCAGCAAGTATCCGTGGCTCAGCGGCTCGCAGGGCAGCCAGTACTTCTGTCCGGCGGATCTCGACGGGGAAACGACCCGGCGGGTTCAGGAGGCCGGCCTCGCCGGGCACCGCGCGCTCGGCATCGAGGTCTATTCGCGGGTGGACGTGCTGCTCGACGCCGGGGGTGCGCCCTTCGTCCTCGAGGCCAACACCATTCCCGGCATGACGGCGACCAGCCTGCTGCCGAAGTCCGCGGCGGCGGTCGGCATTCCTTTTCCCGACCTCTGCGTCCGCATCGCGGAGCTTTCCCTCGAACTTGGAGCCCGATAGCCGCCATGTTCCGCCGCCGCACATCCAAAGTCCGCAAGCGCCGCCAGGTGCGGGTGCTGCGTGCCAGCGTGATGTCGCCGCGGATCTTCTGGTATGACTTCCGGCGGGCATTCGCCTCGCTGTTCCGGTTCAGCCTGATCGCCGGGTTGGTGGTGGCGGCGGTCTGGGGCGTGTGGCGTGGCATCGAGTCGGGTCTGCTGGAGAACGAGGATTTCCGGCTCCGGCAGATCGTGCTCAACGACAACCCGGCGATCGACGAGATTCGGTTGCTGGAAGTGACGAAGATCGACCTCGAAGGCAGTCTGTTTGATTGCGATCCGGACCGGATCCGGGCGCAGCTGCTGGCCTTGCCGGAAGTGGCTTCGGCGGACGTGGTGCGGGAATTCCCCGGCGAGCTCATCGTCGACGTCAGGATCCGCAAGCCCTACGTGTGGGTGGCCTGCGAGTCGGCCGGCATCAGGTCGAGAGAGGTGGGCAGCGGACTGCTGGTGGATCGCAACGGACGGCTGTTTCCGGCAACCGCCGGCATGATGACCGAGGCGGCGGCCCTGCCGGTGATCCACCTGCGGAATAATGAGGGTGTGCTCACGCCGGGCGAGCGGATCGACCATCCCGACTTCCACCGGGCCCTGCGCCTGCTGCAGGTCGCCGAGCGCCAAGTCCCCGAGGCGATGAAATGGGTCGAGTCGATCGAGTTGCACAAGTCCTGGGGCTGCAAGCTCCACACGCGTGACGCAATCGAGGCGACCTTCGGCCACGATGATCTGGAGCGCCAGATGACGGATTTCCTTTCGGCCGTCGAACACGCCCGCGAAAAAGGGGATCGCCTGGCGACCATTTCGCTGGTCGGACGGAGAAATCTCCCCGTGACTTTCCACAGCACGGCAGCGCCGCGTGCGGTGGTGGTGCCGGAACCCGAACCTGAAACCACCGGCGACCAAGACCTGCGCCAAATCATCGAACGCTGACCCCCTCATCATGGCCCGCTCCAAGATCCACGTCGGACTCGAAATCGGCACCAGCAAGATCTGCATGGTGGTGGGCGAGGTGAAGTCCGATGGCTCGGTCAAGATTCTCGGCGTCGGCCAGTCCAAGTCCGTCGGCGTGCGCAAGGGGGAGATCTACGATTTTCCGCAGGTCCGCGCCTGCGTGAAGGACGCGCTGGTGAAGGCGGAAGACGCCAGCGACGTCGAGATCGGCAGTGTTTTTCTCGCCGTCAGCGGCGCGCACATCCAGGGGGTGAACCACGCGGGAAGTTTCCGGCTGCCGGAAAGCGAGGACACGATCACCGCCGAGCATGTCGACGAGGCGAAGGAGATCGCGAGGGCGGTCGCCATTCCCCAGGACCACGTGTACCTCCACCACGTTCCCCGGCGTTTCGGTGTCGATGGATTCCAGCAGGCGGCGAGCCCGATCGGGCTTACCGGTCGAACGGTGGATGCCGACTACCACGTGGTGCATGGCATCCGTTCGCGGATCGAGAACCAGATCAAGTGCGTGCGCGAGATGCCGCTCGATGTCGATGACCTGGTCTTTTCGCCGATCGCGACCGCCCAGGTGGCGCTCAACCGCGAGGCGCGCGAACGCGGGGCACTGGTGATCGACATCGGCGGGGGCACCACCGACTACGCGCTCTACGTCGATGGTGTGATCGAGGCGACGGGCTGCATCCCGGTCGGGGGCGACCACATCACCAACGACATCCACCTGGTCACCGGTCTGCCGTTTTCAAAAGCCGAACTGCTCAAGGTGAGGGAGGGCGACGCCTCCGGCGATGCGGCCCGGTCGGTGGGGGTGGTCAAGGTCGGCGATGACAAGGGCTTCGCCGAAACCGAGGTGAAGCGCCAGTTGCTCAACGACATCATCCGCCAGCGCCTCGAGGAAACGCTGGAGTTGCTGGTCAGCCGTCTGCCGGCCGGCTCGTGCGAGAAGATCGGCACCGGGGTCTTCCTCGCCGGTGGCACGAGCCTGATGCGGGGCTTTGGCGAGTTGGCCCACGAGACTTTCCAACGCGACATCTACCGACCCGAGCCTCCCGAGCTCAGCGGCGTCCAGGCGAGTTTCAAGGACCCTCAATTCACCACGGCCCTCGGGCTCATCCGCTATGCCCAGATCGTCGAAAGCGAACGCTCGCCCAAGCGCGGCATCCTCGGGCGGCTGTGGCCTTTCGGGAAGTAAATGCTGAAACACTGAAACTCTGAGATGCTGAAACCCGGTTGGCTCACGCGCCGCCATCACACCCATCCACGCCATGATT
The DNA here is from genome assembly GCF_044385805.1 of Haloferula sp. A504. Classification (NCBI taxonomy): domain Bacteria; kingdom Pseudomonadati; phylum Verrucomicrobiota; class Verrucomicrobiia; order Verrucomicrobiales; family Verrucomicrobiaceae; genus Haloferula; species Haloferula sp. A504. Next base: position 20,170 of record NZ_JBISBU010000024.1, on the reverse strand, counting down.
GAATTCCCACGCGACCCGCAGAACATCATCCCGACCTCATCCGTGAAGATCGTCGGCATCGGAGGCGCCGGTGCCAACATGCTCGACCGGGTGGCGCTCGACGGTCTCGACGGTGCCGAGATGCTGGCGCTCAACACCGACATCCGCACCCTTTCGGGGTCGGTGGCCGGCGAGCGCATCCAGCTCGGACGCAACCTGACCAAGGGCCTCGGAACCGGCGGTGATCCGGAGCTCGGGGGACAGGCGGTGCAGGAGGCCGAGGACGAGATCCGGGCCGCGCTCAAGAGTCGCAAGATCGTCTTCATCTGCGTCGGGCTGGGTGGAGGCACGGGCTCGGGGTCCGCGCCGCTGGTCGCCCGGATCGCCCGCGAGGAAGGCGCGTTCGTGGTGATGTTCGCCACCATGCCCTTTGTCTTCGAAGGCCAGCGCCGGCGCGAGCAGGCGGAGACCGCGCTCAACGAACTGGCGGTCCTCTCCAATGCGTTGGTGACCTTCGACAACAGCCGCATGGGCGAACTGGTGCTGGCCAAGCAGGGCATCCACGAGGCCTTCGCGGCCGCCGACCGGATGATCTCGGAAAGCATCAAGGCCGTGATCCGTCTCGTGGTGCGGCCCGGCCTGATCAACATCGGACTCGATGACCTGATGAGCGCGCTGCGCACGACGCGGTCGCGCTGTCTGTTCGGATCCGGCATCGCGAGGGGGAAGGACCGCGCCCAGAAGGCCTTGCGCAACGCGCTCAACAGCCCGCTGCTCGACCAGGGATCGCTGCTCAAGGACGCCGAGACCGTGCTGGTCCATCTCTGCGGCGGCGAGGACCTGACCCTCTTCGAGATCGAGCTGCTCATGGAAAGCCTGGGCAAGCACGTGCCGGACAAGGCGCACGTGCTGTTCGGGGCCGCCGTCGATCCCACCATGAACGACCAGCTCAGCATCACGCTCGTCAGTTCGCTCCCGGAGGAGCGGCTTCGTGATACCGGTCGCTCGGATGGAGGCAAGACCGCCACACTCGATTCGCCGGGTCTCGAGCCCAGCGTCGGTTTTGAATCGACCGAACCCGAGCCTCCGGAGGAGCCGTCACCCGAGCCGGAGCCCGAACTCGAGATTGAACCTGAGCCGACAGCCGAAAACGAGCCGGAGCCGGAACCCGAACCGGAGAATGAGCCCGAACCCGAGCCGAGCCCGGTGGTGGAACTCGAGCCCTTCGATGACTTCCTCGACGACCCGCCGCTGGATGATGAACCCACGGCGAAGACGGAGGAGACCGCTGAGCCTGAACCCGAGGAATCCAAGCCCGCCGAGCCTGCCGCCGACACGGAGGACGATGGCGACGACGCGCCCTTTGCGGAGTCCGGTTTCAGCCGCAAGACCAAGGACGAGGACTCCGGCGGCAAGAGCTCAAGCAAGGATGACCTGATCGAGGACTTCGCGGGAGCACCGGACGACCTTTTTGAAGAGGATTCCGATGGGTCGCAGACGGAACTCAGCTTTGATGGCGGGCCGAAGGGGCGTTTCGAAGGTTCGGACCCGAGCCTGATCGACGGCGAGGACCTGGACGTGCCCGCCTTCCTGAGAAAGAAGCGGAAGTAGCGGTTCCAAAAATGGACAGCCCCGCCGGCACGAGTCCGACGGGGCCGTCTCTCCCCCAAAGAATTTTCAGAATGCCGACGGAACACACCCACCGGACAGATCCATCATCGGCTACCGATCCTTTTTCACAATGCGTGTTGCTACGCAGTCGGCCCGTGCGTAGTTAAGAGACAACCCCCTTCTGACTTTCCGTGCTCGGCCAAGCTTACTTCGAACTCTCCCAGAAGATCGAAGCGGCGCATTCATTTGCGGCCGTTTCCTCTCTCCTGTGCGATGGGATGCCGCATCTCGTCGGTGCCGACTCCGTGCTGGTTCTCGAGACCGGCGAAGGGCCGGTGATCCGAGGGGTGCACGGGAAATGCAAGGTGGCGGACACCACGCGGAAGCGCATCGACGAGCTGAACGGGCTTCTCGTGGATCATCCGCTGATCCAGCGTGTCGATCTGAACGATCCGGGCGCGCTCGGAGCGGCGGTGAGTGATTTCATTTCCCCCGAAGAGTACCAGGCGAACGAGTTCAACCGGGTGATGCACGACGGGTCCCCCTCGACCGACGGGATCCTCGGCAAGCTGGTGGCTTCCCCGCACAGCACCACGATCCTGGTCTCGTGCCGGGATGAGGGGATGTTCTCGCTCAAGCAACGGGAAATCTTCGATGCCGTTCTTTTCACCGCCCGGGCGGTGCTGGGAAGGATTGGCAGCATGGGGGTCGAGACGACCGTCCGCAATTTCCTGATGGGCACGGCCGGGGATCCCATCGCCGTGTTTGCCGTCGGCACCGATCTGGAAGTCCTGCCGCTGAGCCACGAGGCGGTCCGACTGTCCGAGAATTGGTGGTCGGAAGACGAGGCGAAACGATCGTTGAGCCCCGAATCCCACGAGAATTTGAGGGAAGTTCTGGAGAATGCCTGGACCGATCCGGTGAAGGCCACATTTCAGGAAGTCGAACTCGATCTGGGAGGTGGGCTGCGGAAATGTCACGCGCTGCCGAAGGCCAGCGGGGAGATCCTCATCTTCATGCCGGTCTCGGGTCATCTCCCGAGTGGCGACGAGGCGCTGAAGGCCGTGCTGACCAAACGCCAGCGGGAGATCATGGAATGGATCGCCGAGGGCAAGACCAGCGCCGAGGCGGCCATCATTCTCGACATCAGCCCGCGCACCGTCGAGAAGCACCTCGAAGCGGTGTTCCAGCGGCTGGGCGTCGAGAACCGGATCTCGGCGGTGCGGCGTTTCCTCGACCTGAAGTCGGGTCAGGCGACGTAGCCGAGCCATGGTCCGAGCCACTTCTCGGCCTCCTCGACCGTCCAGCCCTTGCGCCTGGCGTAGTCCTCGACCTGGTCCTTCTGCAGCTCGCTGATCGCGAAATACTTGCTCTCCGGATGCGACAAGAGCAGCCCGCTGACCGCCGCGCCGGGATGCATGGCGCAGCTCTCGGTGAGCGTGACCCCGGCCTTCTCCGGGGCCTCGAGGATCTCGAAAAGGGTCGGCTTCTCGGTGTGGTCCGGCTGGGCCGGGTAGCCCGGGGCCGGACGGATGCCGCGGTACTTCTCCTTGATCAGTTCGTTGTGGTTGAACTCGTTCGGCCGCTCGTAGCCCCACTCGACCCGCGCGCGGTGGTGGAGCAGCTCGGCGAAGGCCTCGGCCAGGCGGTCGGCGACGGCTTTGATCATGATCGCCTTGTAATCGTCGCTTTCCTTCTCCGAGACCTCCCTGGCCCACTCGTCGGCACCGTGGATGCCGACGACGAAACAGCCGACGTAGTCGGGTGAGGAGGGACTGACGTAATCTGCGAGCGCGACGTGGGGCTTGTCGGTTTCCTTGGCCAGCTGCTGGCGCAGCGTGTGGAGGCGGCCGCGCTCCCGGGTGCGCTCGTCGTCCTCCCACACGATGATGTCGTCGCCGTCGGCGGTGGCCGGGCAGAAGCCATAGACGCCGCGGGCGGTGAAGCGCTTCTCGGCGATGATCTGCTCGAGCAATTCCTTCGCCTCGGCGTAGAGCATCCGGGCCTGCTCGGCACCGCCCTCCTTGCGGGTCTTGAAGGTCTCGGTCTCCCGATCCCAAACGCCCCGCAGCTCCCAGGCGTGGAAGAAGGGCGTCCAGTCGATGTATTCGGCCAGCTCGCGCAGCGACTGGTGGTCCATCACCCGCGTGCCGAGGAAGGACGGCACCGGCGGGGTGTAGGCATCCCAGTCGAACTTCGGCGCGTTGGCGCGCGCCTCCTCGAGTGACACGGTCTTCTTGTCCTTCTGGTTGAAGGTGTCGCGCAGCTTCTCGTGCTTGGCCTCATTGTCGGCGATGAACTTCTTTTTGCCGCCCTCGGAGAGCAGCGAGGTCGTCACCGGCACCGAGCGCGAGGCGTCGAGCACATGGACGATCGGGTGGCTGTAGTGCGGGGCGATCTTCACCGCGGTGTGGGCCGGTGAGGTCGTGGCGCCGCCGATCAGCACCGGGATGCTCATCTTGCGGCGTTCCATCTCCTTGGCGACGTGGATCATCTCGTCCAACGACGGCGTGATCAGTCCGGACAGACCGATGATGTCGGCACCCTTCTCGATGGCGGTGTCGAGGATCTTGTCGCAGGGAACCATGACGCCCATGTCGATCACCTCGAAGCCGTTGCAGGCGAGCACCACGCCGACGATGTTCTTGCCGATGTCGTGCACGTCGCCCTTCACCGTGGCCATGATCACGCGGCCGGCGGAGAGGGTCTTCTCGGCCTTGTTCTTGAGTTCGTTGTCGGTGAGCGAGGGGTCCTCGGCACGCATCCGCTCGATGATGGGCTTCAGCTTCTGCTCCTTTTCCGCCTCCATGTAGGGCTCGAGGTGGGCGACCGCCTTCTTCATCACCCGGGCCGACTTCACCACCTGCGGGAGGAACATCTTGCCCGCGCCGAAGAGGTCGCCGACCACGCCCATGCCGTCCATCAGCGGACCCTCGATCACGTCGAGCGGCTTGTCGTATTTCAGGCGCGCCTCCTCGGTGTCCTCGACGATGAAGCGGTCGATTCCCTTGAGCAGGGAGTGCTCGAGGCGCTTCTCAACCGACGTCTCGCGCCAGGTGAGGTCTTCGGCCTTGGCTTCCTTTGTCTGGCCCTTGAACTGTTCGGCGAAATCGAGCAGCCGCTCGGTGGCGTCGGGGTCGCGGTTGAGCAGCACGTCCTCGACGTGCTTGAGGAGTTCCGGCTCGATCTCGTCGTAGACCTCGAGCATGCCGGCATTGACGATGCCCATGTCCATCCCCGCCTTGCCGGCGTGGTAGAGAAAGGCGGCGTGCATCGCCTCGCGCACCGGGTTGTTGCCGCGGAACGAGAAGGAGACGTTCGAGACGCCGCCGGAAACCTTGGCGCCGGGAAGGTTTTCCTTGATCCACTTGGTGGCCCTGAAGAAGTCGACCGCGTAGTTGTTGTGCTCCTCGATCCCGGTGCCGATGGTCAGGATGTTCGGGTCGAAGATGATGTCCTGCGGGTTGAAGTCGACCTCGTCGACGAGGATGCGGTAGGCACGCTCGCAGATGCGGATCTTGTCCTCGTAGGTGGCGGCCTGGCCCTTTTCGTCGAAGGCCATGACGACCACCGCAGCCCCGAACTTCTTGATGATGCGGGCCTGCTCGCGGAGGGTTTCCTCGCCTTCCTTCATCGAGATCGAGTTCACGATGCCCTTGCCCTGAAGGCACTTGAGGCCGGCCAGGATGATTTCCCATTTCGAGGAATCAACGGTGATCGGCACCTGGGTGATGTCGGGCTCCGACTGGATGAGGTTCAGGAAATGGGTCATCATTTCCACGCCGTCGATCATCCCGTCGTCGAAGCACACATCGATGACCGGAGCGCCGTTGTCGACCTGCTGGCGGGCGACGCTGAGCGCTTCCTCGAGTTTGCCCTGCTGGACCAGCTTGCGGAAGCGGGGCGAGCCGGCGACGTTGGTCCGCTCGCCGATCATCAGGAAGTTCTTGTCCGGCGTGTGGTTGTAGGCCTCGGTGCCGGAAAGTCGGAGAAGCGGCTCGATCTCGGGCACTTTGCGGGGCTCGTATTTCTTCGCCAGGTTGGCGTAGCGCTCGATGAACTCGGGCGTGTTGCCGCAGCAACCGCCGAGCAGGTTCACCAGGCGGCTCTCGGCGAATTCCTCGAGCAGGGATTCCATCTGGTCGGCGTCGTACTGGAAGCCGGTCGGCGACAGGGGATCGGGGTCGCCGGCGTTCGGGTAGCAGGAGACGAAGGTGTCGGCGACCTTGCCGAGTTCCTCGACGAAGGGCCGCATCACCTCGGGCCCGAGCGAGCAGTTGAGGCCGATCGCCAGCGGCTTGACGTGGGCGACCGAGTTCCACAGTGCTTCGATCTTCTGCGCGGAGATCATTGTTTCACCGCCGCGACCGACCGCCGCCGAAATGATGACCGGCATGTTGAAGCCGTCTTCCTCGAAAACGTCCTGCGCGGCCACGGCGGCGGCCTTGGCATTGAGGGCGTCGAAGATGGTTTCGATCATCAGGATGTCCACGCCGCCCTCGACCAGTGCGCGGATCTGCCGTTTGTAGTCCTCGTAGACCTGGTCGAAGGTGACCGACCGGAAGCCCGGATTGTTCGGATCGACGGCGGCGTTGTTGAGCCCGACTGTCAGCGGTCCGATCGCGCCGGCGACGTAGCGCGGCACGCCGGTGGCCTCGGCGACCTTGTCGGCGGCCTCGCGGGCCAGCCTGGCCGAGGCGATGTTCAGGTCGGCGGCGAGTTCCTTGAGGAACGGGTCGTCGAGGACCTTCTGGTAGAACTCCGGGTCCTTGCGGCCCGTGCCCTTCTCGCGCGGATCCTCGACGAAGAACTCGCTCTGGGCGATGGATGTGCCGGAAAAGGAGTTGGTCTCGATGATGTCGGAACCGGCCTCCAGGAAGCGCGTGTGGATGTCGGAAATCACGTCCGGGCGGGTCAGCGAGAGGATGTCGCCGTTGTTGAGCAGGTCCTTTTCGGTGTCCTTGAATTGCTCGCCCCGGGCATCCTTTTCCTCCAGGCCGTATCCACGAATGGTCGTTCCCATCGCGCCATCCAGGATCAGGATGCGCTTCTCAAGGGCGGAGGTCAGCTCGGCGGTGGCGTCGGGGCGCGGCATGCCGGGAATCTAGGAAACGACTCCGACGTCGCAAGTTTCAAATCATCATATCGTGATTCGATGATGCGAAAATTTGCAAAGCTTCCCACGTGCATCCCGGGGCTTCCGTGGGTCTACTGCCTGCGTGAAGCGACGTCTCATGGCTTTCCGGGTGTGCTGCGCCCTCGGGCTGTCGCTGGCACCGGCTTCGGCGCGTGAGGTTTTGCCGGATCTCGAGGTGCTCTTTTACGATGCCGGGATCTGGGAGAAGTCGGTCGAGGAAGTCCTGAAGGAAAGGGAGGTGCTGGGTTTCGAATGGCTCAGCCGGGAAAGGAATGATGCCCGCAGCTCGCACCGTGGCCTCCATCTCTGGCGGCAGCCGGTGGGTGAGACCATCCTGCGTTCGCGCGACGGGCGGCTGCGGTCGCTCGAGGTTTCGCTCTACAACCGGGGCGACATGGGGCCGATTCCGATGGAGGCGTTCGAAAAGCATCGGGACGGCTGGCGGAAACGCATCACCGGGGAGACCGGGATCGAGGGCGAGCTGCTCAAGGAGCGGCAGCAAGGCAGCGTGGTGAAGGCCGAGCGCTGGGTGTGGCGGACGCCGGGGGCCTACCTGCTGTTGACCGCCAGCGTTTCGGGCGAGGACGAGCGCAGGAGGCCGGAGTTCATCAAGCTCAGCCTGATCTCCGCCAAGGAGGGGGGCGAGTCGATCGACCGGGGTCTCGGGCTGGCGGCCGATGCGAAAAACCGCCGCGACCTGCGCTCCAACGTCGTGACTTCAAGCAATGGCGACGTCCGGATCGACGGGGTGCCGATGGTGGACCAGGGGCGCAAGGGCTACTGCGCGGTGGCGAGCGCCGAGCGGGTGTTCCGCTACTACGGGATGCCGATCGACCAGCATGCGATGGCCCAGATCGCGCAAAGCAGCGCGGCGGGTGGTACGAATCCGGTGCGGATGATCGACGCCCTCAAGCGGGTGACCGGGCAGACGAGGACCCGCCTGCACACCCACTACGAGATCGATGCCGGGCGCTACAGCTCGGTGGTGCGCGCCTACAACCGTTTGGTCGAGGACGTCGATCCGCGCTTCGTCTTTCCCCGGGAGAGCGACCCCATCCCGATCCAGCCTTTCCTCGCCGGCTGCCACGGGCCGACGCTGTCGCAGGCGGTCGCCAAGGGAAACCGCTACGATCGTTTCCGGGGCAAGATCGAGGAGTTCGTCGACAACGGCGTGCCGCTGCTGTGGGCGCTTCAGGTCGGGGTGTTTCCCGAGCCGGGCATTCCGCAGCAGGGCGGCGGACACATGCGGCTGATCATCGGCTACAACACGAAGACCGGGGAGGTGCTTTACACCGACTCATGGGGTGCCGGCCACGAACTGAAGCGCATGAAGATGACCGATGCCTTCGCCGTGACGATCCAACTGATCACGATCCAGCCGGCGCTGTGAGGCCGGACTTCAGGTGGTGACGATCCGCACGTCGAAGTCGATCAGGTCGTTGACAAGGTGGCCGGCGAGGCGGTGGAAGAACCGGCCGGAGCCGTAGAGGATGCCCCAGCGGGTGCGGTCGATGGCGAAGCTTGCCTGGGCGGCGGCTCTGCCTTCGGGGGTGAGTCCCGCGGCGGCGGTGAACGCGACCGGCTCGGTGACGCCCCGCAGGGTGAGGTTCGCCTCGATGCGGAGGTTCTGCTGCCCGGGTGCCGTATCCGGCAGCGTCTCGGCGGCGGTGATGACCAGCCGACATTCGGGGTGGGCGTCGGCGTCCAGAAAGTCGTGATCGAGCAGGTGACCGATCAGCACGTCGTGGAGCGGATCACCGTCGAGGTCATCGCAGCGCAGTGACCGCAGGTCGAAGGTGAATTCGCCGCCGCTAAGCGTCCCGCCGGAAAAGTCGAGATGCCCGGCGGTGATCCGGATGGTCCCGAAATGCTTGTTGAGCAGGTTGCGCCCGAGCCATTGGAGCCGGCACTCGTCGAGGTCGAGTTCGCGGCGGCCGTCGGGTGGTTCCGGCGCGCTCGCCAGTGGCGCACCTTCCTCCACCGGCATGCCGGCGGCCCGCCATGCGGCGAGTCCTCCGTCGAGGATGGCGAGATCGGTGTAGCCGCCGCGCTCCAGTTTCTCTGCTGCCATCCGGGCCTCGTGGCTGTCGTCCGTGGCACCACAAAGAACCGTCGGCCGGTTGGGATCCGGAGCGGCTTCCCGAAGCCGTTCGTGAAACGCGACTTCGAAGACGCAGTTGTTTGTCGCGCCGGGAATGTGGGCCGTACCGAAGTCATCGGCGAGGCGGACGTCGAGCACCTTCGGGGGCGACTTGCCGTCCAAGGCGGCCTGAAGGGTTCTGGAGTCGATGGTTTTCATGGCAGGATCATGATAAGACCACACGATAGCGTGCCTTGCCGGCGCGCAGGTGGTCGAGGGCGTCGTTGATCTGGTCGAACGCGAAATGCTCGGTCTTCGGGGCGATCCCGTGACGGCCGCAGAATTCCAACATGTCGGCGACGGTGGCGGGACTTCCGAGGGGCGAGCCGGAGATCGACTTCCGCTGGCCGATCAGGGAAAAGGCCTGGACCGGGATCGGCTCGAGCACCGCGCCGACGAAGTGCAGCCGGCCGTCGGGCCGCAGGGCCCCGAGATACGCCTCCCAGTCGAGCGGGACGTTGGCCGTGACGAGGATGAAGTCCAGGCTGCCGGCGATCGACTTCATGCCGGCGTCGTCGCGCGAGTTGACGACCGCGTCGGCTCCGAAGGCTCTGGCTTCGTCCGCCTTGGAATCGGTCGAAGTGAAGGCGGTCACGTGGCAGCCCCAATGGTCGAGAAACTGCAGGGCGAGGTGGCCGAGGCCGCCGATGCCGACCACCCCGACTCGGTCGGTCGGCTTCACGCCGTAGTGGGCGATGGGCCCGAACACCGTGATGCCGCCGCAGAACAGGGGCCCGGCCTTGGCGGGGTCGACCCCCTCCGGGATCAGGATGGCCCAGCTCCAGTGGCAGCGCACGCGGTCGGCAAAGCCACCGTGGCGGCCGACGATGGTCTGCTCGCTGTTCTGGCAAAGGTTGTGGTGCCCCGAGAGGCAGGAGTGGCAGCTCATGCACGAACCTGCGAACCAGCCGAGCCCCACGCGGTCGCCGACTGTGACGCCCTTCACGTGGTCTCCGGCCGCTTCGACGATGCCGACGACCTCGTGCCCGGCGACCAGCGGGTAGGTGGACTGGCCCCACTCGTTGTCGATCATCGAGAGGTCGGAGTGGCAGATGCCACAGGACTCGACCCGCAGCTCGACCTGCTCGGACCCCAGCTCTCCCGGTGAGTAATCGAAGGACTGGAGTTTGCCGCTGGCTTCGGTGGCGGCCCATGCATGGAAGGAATCGGACATTCTCTTTTCTCGCCCGGTGCCCCGGGAAAGCAAGATGGGATTTGAATTCGGCGGGGCGGCGGATCCGTGGTAGGAGTGGATGATGAAACGCTGGATGCTTTTGTGGGCGATCCCATTCGGGTTGGCGGCTCAGGATTTCCCGGTCACTCCCCACGTGCCGCCGGCCTTCGAGACCCGCGATGTTGGCGAGGTCAACGACGGCGGTGCGTCGATCACCCGCACCCGGCCGCAGACGAAGACCAGGAAGATCACCTACATCGCGGTCTCCGGGATTCGCGACTGGAGGAATACCGGAGGTCAGGTGATCCAGGCCAGCATGCTGGCCTTCGATCCGCCCCCCGGGGCTTCCAAGGACGCGGCACTGCCGCTGGTCCGGGAGGGGCGCATTCGCCTGTGGATCGAGGAGCGAAAGAAGGTGACCGAGTATCCGCTCGCCAAACTGAGTTCGCAGGATCGCGAGTTCGTGAACCAATTGTTGGAGGCGCAGAAGACGGCGTCCAAACCCGTGGAGAAGGAGTGACGCCTTGTTGAACCTCTTTCACCGCCGGATTCCGGTCCTGCTGCTCGCCATCCTGCTGCTGGTCGGCTGTGCCAGCTATCAGCGGGACTTCCGGACGAGCGTCGAGGAGCAACCCCGGCCTGCCACCAACGCCCTGGGTCCCTGGGTGGGAGAATGGCGAAGTGACATGAATGGCCACCACGGCCCTCTCTGGTGTGTGATCGAACCCCATGGCGGTGGTGACCACGCGTTCCGCTACCGGGCCGGATGGGGGGTCCTCCGTTTCGGCGACTACACCCACATCGTGCCCACCCGGTCGGATGGTGCCGGAGGGCTGATCTTCGAAGGGCAGATGGACTTGCCCGGGGGTGTGGGGGTCCATCATGTGGAAGGACGGGTGACGCCCGAAAGCTTCGACGCCCGTTACCGGTCCGAGCGTGGGGACCACGGGAGGATGTCGTTGAAGCGTCCCGACTGAAGGTTGGGCTGCACGTCGGTGGCGGGGCATGTCTGATCCCATGTTCCTGCGATCACCCGGAACGGGGTGGCAGGTTCAGAACGACAGCAGGCACTGCCAGATGAACATGTTCCCAAGGGCCTCGTTATTCTCCCACACGTTTCGGACCAGTTCGCGATCTCCCTGGATCTCCGGGAGCTCCCGCTCCTCCTCTTCCCATGGAATGCAGATGCCCGGCTTTGGATCAGAGGCCCCGTTCTCGGGCATGCCGTAGCCCGGAGGGAACTCCGTGTCCGGCTCGGGGCCGATCGTCGGGCACTCCGCCAACGGCTCGCTGCGTCCATCGGAATACACGCCGTAGTCACGGGCGAAGTCGGTCAGGGCACGCAGGTTTTCGATGCTGGTGTCGTCCTGCATGATGGCGCTGGCGTCCATGATGTAGCCGCCGTCCCGGCCGGCGGTATCGATGGCCCGCTTGCAGTGGGCACGCACCTCGTCGGGGGTGCCGAACGAGAGAACCGCGTTGGGAATGCCTCCGCTGAGGCAGAACTTGTGGCCGAGGGTGCGGTGGGCGGCCTCGAGGTCGCCGCGGTCGACATGATAGACCACGCTCTGGTCGGGGAGTTCGGTGAAATGGGACAGGTGGGACGTCCAGTCGCCCTCGGCGTAGAACAGGGTCTGGTGTCCGGCTTTCCAGAATTCCTCGATGATGGGCTTGAGGGTCGGCCAGTAGTGCGACTCGAACTGCCCGCGCGACACGAAGGGCTCGCAACCGCGGTGCATCCAGAAACCGATCGGCACCTGTCCGGCGGGGTCGGCGGTGGTCGCCCCAACGTGGTGCAGGTGGGGCATGAGGGCCTCGCATGCCTCGAGGACCTTGTCGGGCTGCTCGATCATGTCCATGGTCAGGCCGAGGTAGCCGCGCAGCTTGTCGCCGATGATGTCGAAGGGCGCCTTGAAGATGCCGGCGATCGCGGAAACCGTGCCGCACTCATTCTTCATCCGCTCACACTGGGGGCCGAGGGCACTGAAGTACTGCAGCATCGCCATCGATCCCTTCACCAGAGCGAGGTGGCTCCGGTAGTCGGAAGGTTCCCCCGGAGCGGTGATGCGGCGCGAAACCCTCGGCAGCCACTTCGTGTAGAGGAAGGCCGTCGGATCATCGATCAGTTCGTCGTACTCGTCGGACCGCATGAAGGACTGGTCCTCTTCGGGCTCGCGATACTGGAAGCCCGTGGTGGGCGGGACATGGATTCCGGGCACCCCGTAGTAGTCGAGGCCGATGGCCTCGGTGAGCCCGGTCCAGACCCAGACCATGTTGGCGACCATGGCGTCCCAGTCGAAGTCCCTGCCGCAGCGGATCACCGCCTCGAAGGCGCGGTGGTAGTCGTGCGCCACATCCTGGCAGGTCATGCCCGCATACTTTGCGGTGAACTCCGCCACGAAGGGCCGGATCGGGATCTTGTCCGGCTTGCCGTTGCGCATCGCCGTCAGGTAGCGGCTGAGGCGCTCGTCGTAGAGTTGCGGAGAGGCATTCATTGCGGTCCGAGGAGCTTCTTCAGGAAGGCGAGACTGATCCCTGCTTCGAACGATTGGTCCGCCGAACGGCAGAACTCCATGTTGACCGCAATCTTGAACCTGGCCATGGCGATATCTGAGGAAGCCCGCAGGGCCTGGCCCTCCGAAACGGCTCGCGGTGGATCTTGAATACGGGGAAGCCCGGCAAAATCCGGCATCGAACCGCCTGTCTGCCAACGCCTGCGGTGGTGCTGGAAGAATACGGGCACAGAGGTACGGATCGATCATGAACTTGGCTGCTCCCACCATGGATACCCGGATGCTTCGTCGACTGCCGATCTCCGCTTGCCTGCCCTGTCCTTCCGGAAGCACTGCGTCACCACGCCCGGAAGGTTCCGTGAATGACGCGATGGATCCCCCTGAGCGTGCAACATGCCCAGGTCCCCTGCGTAGGGTTGGATGTCCGGGTTTCGACCGATGACCTTCCATTTCTTCCGCGTCGCGCTCGCCGTGGCGGTGCCCGCCGCCTGCTTCGGTGCGCATCAGAACACCCCGGACACGCTGCGGGCCGCCATCGAGCACCTGAAGGCACGGGATGGAGCGGACTACCCGGATGCCGCGGCTTATCTCGAGCGACTCGAACAGCCTGCAAACCGATCCGGGGAAGGTTTTGTGAAACTCCAGCGCGAGGCCCTGGTTGCCGACCCTGCGGTGGGGAGCCGCCCCGTCCTCTTTGTCGAGCGTGACCCCTACCGCTACGACCACCACAACACCGAGACGATGTTCCAGACCGGCGAGATCTCGGCCGGCAACTACCGACCCGGTGGTCCCTTGAAGGTGGTCGACCTCCGTAGCGGTGAGGTCCTTGTGCTCTGTGACCCGGGCCCGCAGGGCCACCTGCGCGATCCGGAGGTGCATCCGGATGGATCGCGCATCGTCTTTTCGATGCGCCGGAGCAAGGACGAGGACTATTCCATCTTCGAGATCGGGGCGGACGGCTCGAACCTGCGCCAGCTGACCTCGGCCACCGGCGTCTTCGACATCGATCCGGTCTACCTGCCCGATGGCGGCATCATCTTCAGCTCGTCGCGCGAGCCGAAGTACTGCGGCTGCAACCGCCACATCATGGCCAACCTGTTCCGGATGGATGCCGATGGCGCCAATATCCACCAACTCGGCAAGAGCACGCTTTTCGAAGGCCATTCAAGCATCACTCCGGATGGGCGGGTGCTCTACGACCGCTGGGAGTACGTCGATCGCAACTTCGGCGATGCCCAGGGGCTGTGGACGATGAATCCGGACGGCACGAACCACGCCATCTACTGGGGCAACAACACCTCCTCACCCGGCGGGGTGATCGATGCCCGCATCATCCCCGGCAGCGGCCGGTGCCTCTGCATCTTCACCTCCTGCCACGATTCACCGTGGGGGGCACTGGCCATCATCGACCGCGAGCTCGGGGTCGACGGCAGAAGCTCGGTCGTCCGGACCTGGCCCGCCGAGGCCATTGAGCTGGTCGACCGCGCGGGTATCGACGGCTTCAAGAGGGTGCGACCGAAGTATGAAGACCCGTGGCCGCTGAATGAGACGACCTTCCTCGTGTCGCGTCAGGTCGAGCCGGGCAAGCCGCGCATGGGGATCTTCCTGGTCGACACCTTCGGCAACGAAGTGCTGCTGCACGCCGGAGACCGCGGCTGCTTCGATCCGATGCCCCTGGGCCCGCGCAGGCCGGATCCTGCCCGGGTGAAGAGCCGCAACTACAACGAGGACGTGGGAACCTTCTACATCACGGATGCCAGGGTCGGCACCCACATGGAAGGGATTGCGGACGGCGAGATCCGCTACCTGCGGGTGGTGGAATCCCCGGAGAAGCGGGCCTGGACGCGATCCGCGTGGGGCGGGCAGGGACAGCAGGCACCGGGGATGAACTGGCACAATTTCGAGAACAAGCGGATCCTTGGCACGGTGCCGGTCGAAAGCGACGGCTCGGCTTACTTCGAGGTGCCCGCCGGCCGATTCGTCTTCTTCCAGTTGTTGGACGGGGACGGGAGGATGCTCCAGTCGATGCGCAGCGGCACGATCATTCAGTCGGGCGAGCGCCAGGGATGTGCCGGCTGCCACGAGGACCGCAATGAGACGATCCCGGCATCCCCCCGCGTGCCACTGGCGATGCGGCGACCACCATCGAAACTCGAGGGGTGGTATGGGGAGGCACGCCTGTTCAACTATCAGGCGGAGATCCAGCCGATCTTCGACCGCCATTGCGTGAGCTGCCATGATTTCGGGAAGCCGGCGGGCGAGGTGCTCAACCTGGCCGGGGACCGGACGCTGGTGTTCAATGCCTCCTACATCGACCTGTGGTCCGGAGACTACCTCAGCTGCGTGGGCGGAGGACCGGCGCAGATCCAGCAGGCAAAGTCGTGGGGGTCGCATCGCAGCAAGCTGGTCAAGGTGCTGCGCGAGGGACACCCGGAGCATGCGGGGCTTGATCTTCCGGCGGACGACCTGAAAAAGGTGTTCAGTTGGGTGGATCTGAACGCGCCGTACTATCCGAGCTACGAGAGTGCCTTCCCGGATCACACCGCCGGGCGCTCGCCGCTGACACCGGCCGAGGAGAAAAGGCTGGCCTCCCTCACCGGTGCGAGGTTCGTCCTCCGGCACGGGGCGGGACAGAGGACGCAGGTTAGCTTCGAGCGCCCGGAGTTGAGTCCGTGCCTCGCCGGACTCGATCCTGGCGGGGCGGCCCGTGACGAGGCACTCGCGATCATCCGGACGGGTGCGGAGCGCTTGCGGCGGACGCCGCGCCGCGACATGCCGGGCTTCGAGCCGGCCGAGGTCGACCGCCGGCGCCTGGAGAAATACATCCTCCGCCGCGAGATCGAATCCGCGAACCAGCGTGCGATCCGCGAGGGTCGCAAGCTTTACGACCACGACTTCGATTAATGGTGGCCCCCGGGTCCGCGGGGTGATGGTTTTCACGGCCCGAGGAGTCTCGAGCCGGTGCCGTGGGGTTCACTCAGCCTGCCGCAAGTGCTTGGCCAGCTCCTTTGTCGCCTCCTCGTGCCATTTGAGGGTCCGTGCGGCGGCGGCGGCGTGGGCTTCCGAGAAGCGCGTCCCTGCGAGTTCCCGGGATTGGCGTTGGGCGACGCGCTGGATGCCTTCGAAGACGCTGTCGATTCGTTTTTGAACGTCGCTCTTCGACAGGCGCGCTGCATTTTCCTCCAGCCACGGGCCGAGTTCGCGGAGGGCCTTCACGCTGGAATCGGTCTTGTGCTGCTCGAGCAGCTCTTCGGCGCTCACTCCGCTGGGCAGCACCCCGTAGCTGACACCTCCCGTGCCGACCTGGGTGGCGGCGAGGGCATGCATCAATCGGGTCCCCTGGTCGGCCTGTTCAAGCAGGCGCGCTTCCTTCATGAAGGTCCCGATGGGGACCGCCAGCCATTCGACTTTCTCGTCGAGACGCACGAGTTTGTTGGTTTCCCTTTCCCGACCGAAGCGGCTTGGCCAGAGCGTGGGTTCTTCGGGGGTCACGGACACCATCAGCCCGACCAAGGTTCCGGTTTCTCCATGGAACACCGGGGAGCCCGGGGGACAGTCGCCGATCTTCCGGTCGAGGCCCCAATTTCCGGCTTGGCTTGAACCGTAGGCGCGACCCTCGACCAAGGTGCCGCCCTCACCGAGCGCCAGCATCGGCGTGCTGCGGCCGATTTCCGCCGCCTGCTCTGCGGCCGGGATCCCCTTCTGGCCCTCGTCGAGAACCTCCAGGCGGGCCAGAGGCTGGCTCCGGGCGACCTCGAAGGCCCCGAAGCGGGTCAGCTTCGTTCCGCCCGGGGTCGTGATTTCGAGCTTGGTATTGTCCTCCACGATCCGGCGGTCGAGGTGGATCCAGATCTTTCCCCCGTCGGAAACGAGCACGCCTCGTCCTTCCACCTGATCGCCGCTGATTCCGACGACAAAATCGCGGTAGGCCGTGACCGTTTCGCGGGCGGCTTCCATCTGTTCCTTGGCGTCGGGTTCCTCAGCCTCGGCCTTGAGCGCCTGCTCCTCCTTGTGGCGGTAGCGCTCAAGCTCCCGCGTGGCCTCGCGCAAATCCCTCTCGGCCTGGCGAAGCTGGCTTTTCAGCTCGGACACTTCGGCCCGTGCCTCCGCCAGCTTGTTCTGCTCCCAATCCGTGCGCTCTTCCTGTCGTGTAAGGTCCTGGCGGGTGGTTTCCAGATCCTTGGTGAGTTTCTCGATCTCGGCGGTCTGGTCCTCGTTGCAGGAAGCGAGGGCGAGCAGCAGGGCACCGCCGATTCCCAGGCGTGCGGGAAGGGGGATTTTCATGGTCTCCCATTCTGCCCGAAGCCGGATCCGACTCAAGCCTCCAGAATGGATGGCGCCTGGCGATGGCCTGCACGCTCTGGAGATCAGGCCGTCATCCGAATGCGGGCACCCCGGAAGAGTGCCTCGGGCAGTTCGGCGACGCTGGGGGCGACGTAGTCGGGCCGGTAGGCATAGTGGGAGATTTCTTCCTCGGAAGTGTGGCCGGAAAGGACCAGCACGGTGGTGTAGCCCATCTGCACGCCACCGAGGACGTCGGTGTACATTGTGTCACCGATCATCACGACCTCGTCCGTGCGCAGGCCGAGTTCCTTGCGCGCGATGCGCATCATCACCGGGCTCGGCTTGCCGACCGAGAAGGCCTCTCTTCCGGTGGCCTTTTCGATCATGGCGACGATGGCGCCGCACCCGGGCCGGACACCGGACTCCGTCGGGCAGCGGGAATCCATGTTCGTGGCGATCAGGCGCGCGCCCTTCTCGACCAGGCGGGTGGCGCGCTCGAGCATCTCGAAGTTCATGGTGCGGCCTTCCCCGACCACGACGAAGTCGACGTCGTCATCCGCGATGGTGAAGCCGTTGATGTGGAGGGCATGGGTCAGGCCGTTTTCGCCCAGCACGTAGGCGGTGCCTCCCGGGCACTGGGCGGCGAGGAAGCGGGCCGTGGCCATCGCGCAGGTGAACACCTCGTCGTCGGTCGCATCGATCCCGAGGCGCCGCAATTTGAGCGCGACATCGCGCCGGGTCCGTTGACTGTTGTTGGTCAGAAAGAGGAAGGGGTGTCCTTCGCTCCGGAGATACTCGATGAAGCGATCGGCTCCCGGGACGAGTTCGTTGCCCCGGTAGATCACGCCGTCCATGTCGAGGAGAAAGCCAGGTGTCTTCATGCCCGCCGTGCAGCGGCAATCGTGCCATATTGGCTGTTTGGAGCGCTTTGACCGACCTGTCACACGGGCGATCGGACCGTTCCACCCTTCCCATGATTGGGCATGAGCGAGTTGCGGACCTGAAGCGGTTTTCGTTTTGGCGACGCCCCAACGCATTCGGCGGCTCCAGGCCTTGATCCGGGGGGCAACCCGCGGGTGTCAATTCGGACTTGTATGACAGATTCGCGAGGTCCATACGGGGCCCGCCATGAGCGAACGCATCCTTCTGACCACGACGTCCTACCAGGACACTCCGGGCTCCCACCACGCGCTGCTGGAAAGCGCAGGATTCGAGATCGTGCGGGAGCGCGGGCCACTGTCGGAAGAACGCATGCTGGAGCTGGCGGGGGAGTTCGATGGCTTTCTCTGTGGCGACGATGCCATCACCAAGGCCGTCATCGACAAGTCGCTGCCGCGGCTGAAGGTGATCAGCAAGTACGGCATCGGCCTCGACAAGATTGACGTGCCGTATGCCACGGAGAAGAAGCTGCCGGTCCTCTTCACGCCGGGCGTGAACCACACCACGGTCGCCGAGCACACCTTCGGGCTGCTGCTGGGGCTTTCGAAGAAGATCTTCTTCAACGGCATCGACTGCCGCAACGGCGCCTGGCAGGCCGGCTGGAAGAAGCCGGTCGGCAACGAGATCATGGGCAAGACGATCGGCATCCTCGGCCTCGGCCGCATCGGCAAGGAGGTCGCCATTCGCGCCCGCGCGTTCGGCATGGAGGTGATCGCCTTCGATCCCTACTTCGATGAGGAATTCGGCAAGGCTCACTCGGTGAAGCGCTGCGCCGACATGGACGAGGTGCTGGTGAATGCCGACGTGGTCTCGCTGCACTGCTTCCTCGATGACACCACCCGTGGCATGATCAACACCGCAAAGATCGCGGAGATGAAGGATGGCGTGATCGTGCTCAACTGCGCGCGCGGCGAGATCGTCGAGATCGACTGCGTGGTGAAGGCGCTGGAGAGCGGCAAGCTCGGCGGATACGCCGCCGACGTGCTCGACAGCGAGCCGCCGCCCGCCGACCACCCGCTGCTCAAGGCGCCGAATTGCCTGATCACCTCGCACATCGGTTCCCGCACGCACGAGAGCGTCGGACGCCAGGCCACCCGCGCGACCAACAACCTGATCAACTTCCTCCGCGGCGACGCCGACTTCATCCAGGCGAACTCCTTCGACTCGTCGGCCGGGGCGAAGCCGCCGGTCAAGGTGACCAGCTCCAAGCCCAGTATCTTCAAACTCTGATTTCCACGATCCATGGCCATTACACTTCGACCCGCTGATTCCGTTGCTTTTGATATCATCTCGCTTGGCGAGATCATGTTGCGCCTTGATCCCGGCGACGGGCGCGTGCGCACGACCCGTCGATTCGACGTCTGGGAAGGCGGCGGTGAATACAACGTCGCCCGTGGTCTGCGCCGCTGTTTCGGCAAGCGTGCGGCGGTGGTGACCGCCTTCGCCGACAACGACGTCGGCCGCCTGCTTGAGGACTTCATCCTCCAGGGCGGGGTCGACACCCGTTTCATCCAGTGGGCGCCCTTCGACGGACTCGGCCGCAACGTTCGCAACGGTCTGAACTTCACCGAGCGCGGCTTCGGCGTGCGTGGGGCGAAGGGAACCCCGGATCGCGGCCTCACGGCGGCGATGCAGATGAAGCCCGGTGACATCGACTGGGACGACGTCTTCGGCACGCAGGGCAGCCGGTGGTTCCACACCGGCGGGATCTTCGCCGCCCTTTCGGAAACGACCGCCGAGCTGACCATCGAGGCCTGCAAGGCGGCGAAGAAGCACGGCACCATTGTTTCCTACGATCTGAACTACCGCCCGAGCCTGTGGAAGAGCATCGGTGGTCTGGAAAAGGCGCAGGAGGTCAATCGCGAGATCGCCAGGTATGTCGACGTGATGATCGGCAACGAGGAGGACTTCACCGCCAGCCTCGGCTTCGAGGTCGAGGGGGTGAGCGAGCATGTGACCGGTCTTCAGGTCGACAGCTTCAAGGACATGATCCAGCGCGCGGTCGCCGATTTCGCGAACTTCCAGGTGGTGGCGACCACCCTGCGCGACGTGCACACCGCCACGGTCAACGACTGGGGCGCGATCTGCTGGCACGACGGTGAGTTTCACGAGGCGACGCACCGTCCGAAGCTCGAGATCTTCGACCGCGTCGGCGGCGGGGACTCGTTCGCCAGCGGCCTGGTCTATGGCTTCATGGAGTTCAACGACGCGAAGCAGGCGGTCGAGTATGGCGCGGCCCACGGCGCGCTGGCCATGACCACCCCCGGCGACACCACCATGGCCACCACCGACGAGGTCAGGAAGCTCGTCGGCGGCGGATCCGCGCGGGTGGATCGGTAGGGGGCACCACCGTGGCCGGGCCTTCCAGGCCCGTGGCCATTTTTCGATCGAGG
>NZ_JBISBU010000249.1:0-315 GCF_044385805.1 Haloferula sp. A504 | reverse complement strand
ACGGTCATCATTCCGCTTCTCTTCACACATGCCACGGTCTTTCTCGACCCCGGCGGAACCTCAGAGACGCTCGCCATTGACGCGCCCCCGGGTGCGGGATTCCCTGTAACGTTAGCAGGTCTCCTTCCGCATCGTCACTCTTACGGGGCTGTATCATCCTTCAGGCGCTTGCGAGGCGCCCTGTGGCCTGCGGGATTCCCTGTGTACGCTTCAGCCATGCCGTTTCCCCATCCTTCGGCCATGCACGCCTCCGGGTTCATGTTGTTCACGCGGTGCCTCCCGCGATCTTCCAATGGGTTAGCTGACATGTCTGCA
>NZ_JBISBU010000248.1:0-319 GCF_044385805.1 Haloferula sp. A504 | reverse complement strand
CAGGTCGAAGTCTGGTAACAGGCGCAGCCGAGCGGTACTAATCATCCGTATGGCTTGATTCCTCCTCTTTCTCGAGGACGGAGTCGGGTATCTTCCAAACAGAAGAACCAAGCCAAGAACGCGCCAAGAAATCAAAGGCGTCACAAAAGGACAAGGAACGACTTTCATCAACCTCCATGTGGATGCCAGAGAGTGGCCGCCACCGCGAAGCGGTGGAGTGCCAAGTGATCGGTGATCGGTGATCGTTGGTTGCAGTGGCGGGGCCCGCAAGGACAGACACAAACAGGCTTTGGCAATTAGAGGAGACGCTTCGAGCGCT
>NZ_JBISBU010000247.1:0-322 GCF_044385805.1 Haloferula sp. A504 | reverse complement strand
ACGTCGTAGCAAATCGACCCGTGCTGACGATGGTAAAATCAGGCCTGATCCGTAACCTCCTCGCGGACGATCGTCTTCACGTTCACGAACTCGCGGATGCCCTCGCGGCCCAGTTCCCGGCCCCAGCCGCTGTCCCGGATCCCGCCGAAGGGAAGGCGCGGATCGGACACGACCTGGGCGTTGATCGCCACGGTGCCGGCACGCAATCGGCGGGCGATGCGTTCGCTGCCACGCCCGAAATCCTCATACCTCACTCATCGAGAGCCACCGTCATGCCTCCCAAAACCCAACCCTGACACACCGCCATGCCCTCCACGAGCCA
>NZ_JBISBU010000246.1:0-324 GCF_044385805.1 Haloferula sp. A504 | reverse complement strand
TTCGACACCGTCACCCCGTTGCTCAACGCCTCGCCGGCCGTCCCGGTCAGCTCCGTGTCCGCATTCGTGTTCAGCGTGTCGCTGCCGCCCGCGGCATCCAGCGTGTTGATGCCGGTGAAGCCGATCCCGTTGGTGTCGCCCGCCTCGTTGCCCGTCAGGTTGATCGTGTCGTCGCCCGCCGTGTTCGTCAGGCTGCCGTTGGTGCTCGCAAGCGTCTCGACGTTGCTCAACGCCACACCGTTCGTCGTCAGCGCACCCGCGCCGTCAACCGTCGCCGCCGCATTCGTGTTCACCGTGTCGGTCCCCGCGGCCAGATCCATCGTG
>NZ_JBISBU010000245.1:0-328 GCF_044385805.1 Haloferula sp. A504 | reverse complement strand
CAGGTCGAAGTCTGGTAACAGGCGCAGCCGAGCGGTACTAATCATCCGTATGGCTTGATTCCTCCTCTTTCTCGAGGACGGAGTCGGGTATCTTCAATGAAGAACCAAGCCAAGAACGCGCGAAGAGATCAAGAGCGTCGGACCAGACAGAGAATCCTTTCATCAACCTCCATGTGGATGCCAGAGAGTGGCCGCCACCGCGAAGCGGTGGAGTGCCAAGTGATCGGTGATCGGTGATCGGTGATCGGTGATCGTTGGTTGCAGTGGCGGGGCCCGCAAGGACAGACACAAACAGGCTTTGGCAATTAGAGGAGACGCTTCGAGCGCT
>NZ_JBISBU010000244.1:0-339 GCF_044385805.1 Haloferula sp. A504 | reverse complement strand
GAAGCCCTCGCCGCGCTGTCACGTCTGAAGGAATGGATGGAGGGAGCGGGGCTGACCCTGCACCCGGAAAAGACCCGCGTGGTGGACATGGAGCCGGTCGGGAGTCACATCGACTTCCTCGGCTACCGCTTCCAGCGAAGCCGCCATGGGAACCTCCTGCGGCTGGTGCGCCCCAAGAGCGTGCGCAAGCTGCGCGAGACCATCAAACCGAAGACGCGCCGGACCAATGGGACGAGCATGGAAACCATCGTGGCGGACCTCAACCGGACGCTGCGGGGTTGGTATGGCTACTTCAAACACGCAAGCCCCGGCCATCTGGGAGAGATCGACGGATGGGTG
>NZ_JBISBU010000243.1:0-350 GCF_044385805.1 Haloferula sp. A504 | reverse complement strand
TCCGGTGCGCTCGTGGGAGCCGGCCTGAATGTGGGCGGCACGTTCGAGGAGCATGGCGGCGTTGAGAAGCATTTCGGCGATGCGGGGCAGCCCGTCGTCGAGCCCGTGTTCGAGAAGGGTGTTGATGGCGGCGTCGGCGGGCGTACTCTGGTCGTGTCCGGTCATGGTTGGTGCTTGGTTTTGGTTAGCACCTCCATTTTCCAGCCTTGGCCGGGCACCTTCAACCCTCGTCGCGGACGGGGCGGAGGGGGGCGGCGGCCGGCGCTTCGGCCGGCTCCGCTACGCTCCGCCGGCCGAAGCGCCGGGGTCACAGGTGATCGGGCAATTTACAGACGAAATGTTGCACCGGC
>NZ_JBISBU010000242.1:0-351 GCF_044385805.1 Haloferula sp. A504 | reverse complement strand
AGATCCCTTCATCCCTCCGGGATGGGCTGGCATCCCTGCCGGGATGCGGGTTTTCGATCGGTCCGCAAACCGGTGGTATCGCTCGTTCCTCGCTCGACCACCGGCTACAGGCTTCCATCCCTCCGGGATGCACTGGCATCCCTGCCGGGATGCGGTTTGTTGGTGGGGCCGGGAAACCGGTGGTGTCGCTCGTTCCTCGCTCGACCACCGGCTACAGGCTTTCATCCCTCCGGGATGTGGGCTCGCGACGGACCCGAGATCCCTTCATCCCTCCGGGATGGGCTGGCATCCCTGCCGGGATGCGGGTTTTCGATCGGTCCGCAAACCGGTGGTATCGCTCGTTCCTCGCTC
>NZ_JBISBU010000241.1:0-352 GCF_044385805.1 Haloferula sp. A504 | reverse complement strand
TGGGATAAGATGCCTCCAGTTCGCAGCTCGGTGCCGACGGCGTGCAGCGCTCGCGCCCCGTTGAAGCTGTAGCCCGCCCGCATGAAGTTCGCGATTTGGAAGCCGCGAACCCCGCCCTGCACCGCCCACGCTCCGGCTCCGATGGGCAACAGGAATCCCGCATTCGCGTCCACCAAGTGGGGACTTGCCGAGGGGGACCCGAGGGTCAGCGCCTCGTTGAAACCCGGCGGCCTCACCGTATTCGGCCCGATGCCAGACTGACTGCGGATGAATTCCCATTCGCGGATCCGCGCGTCCAAGGCATCCTGCTGCTCCCGACTCACAAAGGCGAAGAGCGCCTCCATGAATTCTT
>NZ_JBISBU010000240.1:0-352 GCF_044385805.1 Haloferula sp. A504 | reverse complement strand
AAGAATTCATGGAGGCGCTCTTCGCCTTTGTGAGTCGGGAGCAGCAGGATGCCTTGGACGCGCGGATCCGCGAATGGGAATTCATCCGCAGTCAGCCTGGCATCGGACCGAATACGGTGAGGCCGCCGGGTTTCAACGAGACGCTGACCCTCGGGTCCCCCTCGGCAAGTCCCCACTTGGTGGACGCAAATGCGGCATTCCTGTTGCCCATCGGAGCCGGAGCGTGGGCGGTGCAGGGCGGGGTTCGCGGCTTCCATATCGCGAACTTCATGCGGGCGGGCTACAGCTTCAACGGGGCGCGAGCGCTGCACGCCGTCGGCACCGAGCTGCGAACTGGAGGCATCTTATCCCA
>NZ_JBISBU010000023.1:0-74213 GCF_044385805.1 Haloferula sp. A504 | reverse complement strand
AGAAGGCTGCACAGATGGGTTTCCTCGTCGAGATGGTAGCGACCCGGACTCTCGACCAAAGGCCCTTCCGACACGAACCAAGAGCCGTCAAACGAAGACCGAAACCTTTCCCGATGCTCACCGCTCCGCGCCATGAGTTCGTCGAGATCCCGCATCGCTCATCCTACCGAAAAGTGGCTTAATCCCGTGCCATTCGGGTCCCGTCTTTCAAGCACAAGCATTGACTCCCGGCGGTCGAAGGGGTCTCGAAGGGGGTCCTCGCGCGTTAACTTTCAGGGTTGTTGCTACGGTGCTCATTGTAGTTTAGGGCGGAACGGCCCGCTTCTTTCCTTCGGCTTCCTGAATATGAATAGGGTCGGTTCGTGAAATGCGGCGTTGACTACTGCAATTCCAGTAGAATCGAAGACCCTCCGGACCCCAATCCAGATGCCAGGCATTCTGTAGTCGCGGGTCGTCGACGACGCCCCGGAGTGGGTCGTCGAGATCCGGCGGGATGCCTTCGTCACCGAAGGTGACGTCGCCGAACTGCTGCAGGCCAAGGCCGCCATTGCCGGCGGCGTCGCGACGCTGCTTGAGCAGGCCGGCATCACCGCCGACGCCCTCGACCACCTGACCATCGCCGGCGGCTTCGGCTTCCACCTTGGCAAGGAGGCGGCCACCAGCACCGGCCTCATCCCCGCGGTCCCGGCCGACCGTCTTCAGACCCTCGGAAACACCTCGCTGGGGGGTGCATGCTTCTCCTGCTGCACGGCAGCTCCCAACCCCTCGCCCCTCTCCTTGGCCATTGCGAGTGCATCGAGCTCAATCAATGCAGCAGCTTCGAAGACCACTACATCGACCACCTCGGCCTGCCCTGAAAGCCGCCACCCCGACGCCGCGTTCGCGCAGGCTCTTGCCGCAGCCTCCCACACGGCCAAAGAAAGACCCGCCTCCCGATGTTCTCGGTTCATCCCCTACCGTTCACGCCGCGCGGCGGTCCGGCGCGGGAGCCTCGGGCGGCGAATCGTCGTCCGGCTGGTGCCAGCCGGGCGCGAGCGGCGGCAGCCCGAATTGGGCCCGGGCGCGGTCGCAGTCGGGGTTCGGCTCGCCGTTTTCCCAGGCTGGCTGGAAGGCGCGGCAGACCGACGGGCGCAGCGGGTGGATCGTGCAGCGGACCGACGTTCCGACTTCGCCCTCGAGCGCGTTGCAGCGCACCGGAGAGCAGGTGGTGCCGCGCATCGCGACGCGGTGGAGGTCGACCGGCTCGGCCAGCCCTGTCGGCACGGTTCCGCCGCCGGCATCGGTCTCCATCCAGTGGAACGACACCCGGAAGAACGCGCAGCATGCCCCGCAGGCCAGGCACGGATTCGCCGCGAGGGCGGAGGGGTGGACGGCGAGGACGCCGGGGCCGGGCAGGGTCATGAGGATTTCGACACCGCGGCCTATGCCCGGGACGCGCGGCTTTGGCAAGCGGGGGAGTGGCGCTTTCCAGGCCCCATGACAGGGCCGGGCGACCTCCAGGTCGCGGATGCGGGTCTGCCGCCATCCGGCCGGGTGCTTCCGGCGGCCACAGGCCGCCACTGCTCAATACTCCCGCTCGAGCAGGCCGGCGGCGATCGGTGTGGTATTGTTGTGTTGGGCGAGGCTCGTGGAGGCAGCGGACCGTCGTGCCTCCCGCGGTCGCCGAGGTCAACGATGGGGAACGCGATGGCAGGAGAGCAGACGATGCCGGTTTCACAACCGGCGCTCCGCCCAACGCCGCGCCCGTCTCCGACGGGACGCGTGGTCAGGGAACCGGGGTGACTTCGACCTGGAAGAAGCGCGCCTTCCGATAGGTGGAGAGCCAGAAGGGATAGACGATCTCGACCAGCTGATAGTCGCCGCTCGGATCCTCGGCGAGGACCTGCGGCGGGGTCAGCCAGGGCGGGCTGTCGTCGCTGGATTCCCAGTCGGTGAGGTTGGAGCTGAAGCGCCAGGCGTAGTGGACGCTGCCGGAGGTGTCCCGATCCTTGCGCCGCATGAAGCGGGCGGTGAAGTTGACCCCGCCACCGCTGGAAAAGGTGGGGGTGACGACCCGCGGAGTGCCCGGAACGGCGTCGCTCGCCCCGCCGCCCCAGCCGACCGGACCGGCATCGCTGAGGGTGGGATCGGTGCCGAAGGCAAATTCGAGCAACTCGGTGAGGGTGTCGCCGTCGGTGTTGCCCTGCTGATCGGCCGTAACGCCATAAGCGGCGGCCCAGCCCATGAAGGCGGTCGGCGGGTTCACCACGATGGTGACCTCGTCGAAGGCCGGGCCATTGCCGTCATCCACCGTGAGGCGCAGAATGTAGGTACCCGCGGCGGTGAAGGTCGCAGTGGTGTGCAGGGCGCCCGGGTCCGCAAAGGTCACGCCCGCCGGGCCGCTGACCAGACTCCAGGTGGTCGTGAAGCCGTCGCCCTCGGGGTCGGCGACCGTGGCATCGGAGAGATCCGCCACCGCGCTCATGCCGGAGCCCCCGGGCACGGCGCTCTTGTAGGGATGGGCGGCCGGCAGCTTGCCGGTGAGGCCCCACTTGTGGGCGAGGTAGCCCTCGAAGCGCTGCTTGTCCTCGGTGCCGACCGTGCCGGTGCACATGATCACCTCGGCGATGTCACCGCCGTAGTAGCCGTGATTGACCACCTGTCCGATCCGTCCTCCGCCGCTCATGGTGCCGATGTTGCCGGCATTGGTGGAACTCCCCTGCGAGGTGGCGTTGGCGAAGATTTCCTTACGCGTGGAGGGCAGCCAGACGTAGTTGAGCAGGTTGGCCTCGTTGTGCACGAACTCCGGGCTGATGGCGCCATACCAGTCGTTGCTCCAGTAGTTCATCCGGTAGCTGGTGTTGCTCCTGAAGCCGACATGCAGGCTGTTCGCGCCCTGGCTGGCATTGGCCGCGCCGTAGATGTCGGTGTAGTTCGTCGCTTTGGTGACGATGAAGGTCGAGTGGGAGGTGCCCGCCAGGAAGTCGAGGTCGACATTCAGGAAGTCGGTGGCGCCGTCAAAGGTCAGCACGCTCATGGAGTTGAGGCCGCCCGCGGTGAAGGCGGGCTGGGACGAGGCGGTGGCCTGGGAGGCGTGACGGCTGTTGCCGCTCTTGTCGCGCCACTCCGAAACGGTCGAACCGTTGAGGGTGATCTTCGTCGTGTCACTGGCATCGAGCCACAGGGCGGTGGTGGTTTCCTCCGGGGTCCAGGGCAGGTCTTCGGAAAGATAGACGACACGGTCCGCTCCCGCATGGACAGCCGGAGAGGCGTTCCACGCCGCGTAGAGGGTCGTGTTCGCATCGATGTTGAAGCTGCCGCCGGCCGCGTAGCCGGTGCCGTTGCCGTCGGACTGGGTATTCCAGCCGGAGAAGCCGAAGCCGGTCCGGGTCAGGTTGCCGGTGTTGCCGGAAAGCGTGAGCGGCACTCCCTGGGTCTTGACCTGGCTGGAGGGCACGCTGCCCCCGGTGTTGCCGTTGCCATCGAAGGTCACGGTGTAGGTCGGCACGGCGGTCCACTTGGCGTAGAGGGTGACGTCGGCATCGGTGGCATAGGTGCCACCCGCCGCGTAGTCGGTACCGGTGCCCGCGGCGTTGGTGTTCCATCCCTCGAAGGCGAAGCCCGTCTTGACGAGGTTGCCGACATTCGTGGCAAGCGTGAGGTCGATCCCCGCGGTCTTCGTCTGGTCGGAGGGAACACCCCCGCCGGTGTTGCCGTTGCCGTCGTAGCTCACGGTGTAGGTGGCCACGGCCGGCGTGAAGACCACCTGATCGACCCAGCCCGCGTCGGAGTTGCGGTCGACGCTGCCATCCTTGGTGTAGGCCCATTTGACCGTGTTGATGCCCGCGGGAATGGTCACCGTTTTCTGCACCCAGTCGACGTTGCCCGATATTCTGGCCAATGAGCCGCCCTGCTCGACGTCGTTGAGGTAGAACCTCAGGTAATCGTAGCTGGACTCCGAAGACACCTTCCACCAGAAACTCAACGTTCCCTCCTGGCTCAGGGTGGTTTCCATCGACGAAGTCTGGCTGTGGGTGATGAGTCCGCTCTGGGCCGCATCCACGCCGTCTTGGGTCGTCGTGGTCTGCCGGAACCACGGGGCATCGCCGCCGCTTGACCACGTCAGGCCCGTCGTGTCGACAGCCAGCGCGATCAGGTCCTGGGCGATCGTGAAATCGCCGAAACTCTCGTCGCTCTTGGTCGGACTCTCCACGCTGGTGACGCGGATCCTGTAGTCGGAGCCAAGGGCCTGTGCTCCGGGAACCATCCAGGTGTGGGAACCGTCGTTGACCGTGCTGACCGCGATCGTGGAATCCAGCGAGCCTCCCTTGAGCAGCTCGATCCTGACGTTTCCGCCCAGGGTCGAGGCCCAGGTGATTTCATGAGTGCCGTCCACGAACCAGGTCTCCCCGCCGTTCGGCGCGGTAAGGACCATGTCGACATCGTCCACGGTGAAGGAAACCGGAATGCTCAGTGGCGAATTGCTGGCGGAGGCCGAAGTGATGGTGATGGTGTCGTTGTAGGTGCCGGGCGCCAGGCCCGTCGCATCCAGCGAGATCGTGACCAGATCCTGCTCGGTGGCGACCGTGCCACTGGTGCGATCGAGCGCCAGCCATGACTGGGTCTTGGAGAGCGTGTAGGCGGCCGTGCCACCTCCCGTGTTGCTGAGATTGAACCGGTCGGTGGGTCCGGTCGCTCCCGAGATTCCGGCAAGCGAGAAAGATCCGGGGCTGGCCGCCAGCGCCGCCTGGCTGTCCACGGTGAGCGTGACCGGGATGATCGCGCTGCCCGCGCTGCCACCATCCACCGTGATGCTGGCGTTGTGCGTGCCGGCAGCGAGCCCGGAGGTGCTGTAGGTCACGGCGATCACATCCGCCTCGGTGGTGGCCGTGCCGCCGGCCGGTGAACAAGACAACCACCCGGCATTGTCCGACACGCTGTAGCTCAGCGTTCCGCCCGCCTTGTTGAATACCGCGAAGCTCCCACTCGCGGCGTTCCCGCCGAAATCGACCCTCGGGTTCAGTTGGGCGATCGTGACACCCGTCACCGGTGTCGTGGGCAGCCCACCCGAGCCGGCAACAAAGGTCATGGTGGGCCCCGGTCCGCTGATGGAGTGAATGTCCGCACCCGAGGCCACCGTGCGGCCATCCGAAGCCCAGAATCTCAGCCCCGGCGTCGTGCCGTCGGAAATGCTGTTCACGCCCGACGACTTGAAGGCATCGTCGGATCCCGGAGTGGGATTGCTGTACCAGGGGATGTCCGCCTTGGGAGTCGCCTCCACCACCAGCAGCTCAAAGGGCGTGGAATAGTCGAGGGGGCTGTCTCCGGTGTTGATCGAGGAGTAGGTGTTGCTGCCCGTTTCCAGCGCATGATAGATCACCAGTCCGTCGGCCGGGTTGGTGGAACCCGCCCCGCCCCAGGGTCCCTCGTAGCCGTCGTTGCCCCGTACTTCGAACAGGAAATACTCCTGCGAACGGGCGGGATTCCGATAACGGTAGAAGAAGTTGCGGTCCTGCTGGACCGCCCCTTGCAGGTGGCTCGAACTGTTGAGATCGACCACATCGGCCCACCCCGCATGGATCTTCAGGTAGGGATCGACATGACGCGGGTGGGTCGAGCCGCTGCTCGCCATCAGCGTGAACGATCCCATGTTCGCCGCATTGTTGTCGTAGGCATAGAGATCGGGAAAATCGCAGATCATGTGCCCGTTCTCGTGGCAGAACGTGCCGATGGTCAGGCTCGCGGGCATGTCGGTGATCTGGTAGTCATAACTGGTCGAACTCAGTCCGGTGCCGCTGAGCCCCGTCCATGACGAGCTGGACTGGTGGGGCCAGAGGCCTTCCGACCAGGCGTTGACCCGGCTGCCGGCATAGAAGATGTTCACGCCATCCAGGCGGCCGTCGCCGTTGCCGTCGCATTGGGTGAAATCAAAGCCTTGGGCCTTCAGCACGGCGAGGCCCTCCCGGATCAGGTCCCTCGCCCGGCTGCCGTAGCTCTGCGTGTTGTCGGTGTAGTAGTCCCGGTTGTTGGCCGCCGTGAACCAGGCGGTCACCGTGTTCTTGTACAGCAGCTTGCCGTTGGACTGGATCTTGAAGTAGCCGTAGATCGAGGT
The DNA here is from genome assembly GCF_044385805.1 of Haloferula sp. A504. Taxonomy (NCBI): domain Bacteria; kingdom Pseudomonadati; phylum Verrucomicrobiota; class Verrucomicrobiia; order Verrucomicrobiales; family Verrucomicrobiaceae; genus Haloferula; species Haloferula sp. A504. Next base: position 68,122 of record NZ_JBISBU010000023.1, on the reverse strand, counting down.
GGCGTTGCCGTTGACCGTGTAGGTCTCGGCGTTGCAGTAATCGTCGATCTCCGCAACGGTCTTGGTGACGTCGCCCGGTCGGTCGGGAAAGGACGCCAGCAGCACCAGCCCCACGCGCTGGTCGATCGTCGGGGACGACGGCGGCGCCGGAGCCACGGGAGGCTCCCCCCCGCCCGGTGCGGGGGCCGGATCTCCGCCCTCCGCGGCGACGCTGAGGATTTTCCCGTCCGCCTTCTCGATCAACTTCTTCCCGGGGTTGGGCCTTCCCTTGGCATCCACACGGAGCAGGTTGCGGTTTTCCAGACTGAGGCTCATCGCCTTTCCCGCCGCCAGCCGCTGACCGGGCTGAAGCCCCGGAGGTTTGTTGGCCCCCACCCTCACCCCGGTGGACACAAGCCGGGTGCCGTCGGGTGTCACCTCGGCGTAGCAGAAGAATCCGCTCTCCGGATCACGGATCACCAGATGGCCGTCATCGGTCTGCTGGTAGGCAAAGAACTCGTCACCATACAGGCGCACCTGGAAAGCCTCGCCATCCGGCTGCCGGTAGGTGAATGCCTCACCGTCATAGGGAGCCGCGTGAACCCCCTGCGAGGCGATGAAAACTGTCAGGATGAGGGCGGTCTTCCATCCGCCCGAACATGTCACTCTCATGGTTTTTCCGGCATGGTGCCTTCATGCCGCTCAATCGCAATTCCGAACCCTGACATTCAAATATCCCGTATCATGCGGATGCTTGGGGCATCGGTGACCAGCTTGGCATCGCCTGCTCACCCACCCTCCCGCACGACCCGGCCACCGGCAAGCACCTCAAGGCATATCCCTTCCCCGCATCGGATGCGGGACGGGGCATCCACCGGCGCTCCATCACTTCGCCACCACCACCTCGACCCCGCGCTCACGCAGGCTCTTGACGAAGGCCGCCTCCGCACCGGAGTCCGTGATCACCGTGCGGAAGGCCTCGATGTCGGCAAAGAAATACTCCGAGCGCTCGCCCAGCTTGGTCGAGTCGACCAGCAGCACGACTTCCTCCGCATAGCGCACCAGCCGCTCCTTGAAGGCGACCTGCTCCTCGAATCCCTCGCTGGCACCTCTCTTCAAATCGAGGCCGATGCTGGAGACGAAGGCGGTCTGCACATTGTGGCGCTTGAGCGTCACGAAGCTGTCCGCTCCGACGAAGGTCTGGGTCTTGAGGTGATAACGCCCACCGGTGGAAACCAGCTCGATGTTCTCGGTTCCGACCAGGCGGTCGAGCACCGCGTAAGCATTCGTCACCACCCGGAAAGGAAGATCCGGCAGCAGGTCCACCAGCTCGAAGGCCGTGGTGCTGCTGTCGAAAGCGTAGGTCCGCCCGGGCTCGATCCGCTCCAGCGCGGCGCGGGCGATCGCCTGCTTCGATTCGACCTGGCGGATCCGGCGCTCGGTGAAGCTGCGGAGCTTCGGCCGTCCACTCAGGCTGGTCGCCCCACCATGAATGCGGGAGACCTGGCGGGCTTCGCTGAGGACCTGCAAGTCGCGACGGATCGTCTCGTCCGTGACGTCGAACTCCGCCGCCAGATCCACCGTCCGCACCGAACCGCGCTCGTCGATCAGGGCCAGAATTTGGGTTTGTCGCTCGTTCGCCAGCATCGCTTGCCCGATTTTGTGGTTTTTTTGGATATTTTCCAGATTTATGTTGTATTTTTCTTTGGTTTTCCCATTTTCTCCCTCGGAATCGCAGATTTCCCCATGGCAAACCCACTTTCCAGCCTCTCCCGGGCCCAGGTCGAATCGCTGGTGCGCGACAGCCTGCGCCGCCATTCCGGCGGAAGATTCGCCGCCGAGGGCCCCAACCCGCTGATCGTCAATTCCAGCGCCCGCCATTGCCACCTCACGCCGGAGGCCGTCGAGACGCTCTTCGGCAAGGGCCACACGCTCACGCCGAAGAAGTGGCTCTATCAGAAAGACCAGTTCGCGGCGGAGGAAGCCGTCACCCTGATCGGCCCGCGCAGCCGGGTGATCTCCAACCTCCGCATTCTCGGCCCCTGCCGGAACCTCAACCAGGTCGAGCTCGCCTCGACCGATGCCATTTCGCTCGGCTTCAAGATTCCCGTCCGCAACTCCGGCGACATCGAGGGCACCCCGGGCTGCATGCTCATGGGCCCGGCCGGCTTCCTCGAAATGCCGAACGGCGTCATCCGCGCCGCGCCGCACGTCCACATGGCCCCGGAGGACGCCCAGTTCTACGGAGTCGAGAACAAGTCCTTCATGAAGCTCCGCGTCGGCGGCGAGGTCGGCGTCACCTTCGACAGGATTTTCGTCCGCGTGGATCCCTCCTTCAAACTCGAGGTCCACATCGACACCGACGAGGCCAACGCCTGCGGTCTCGGACCGGACACCCCCTGCGAACTCATCAAGTAAACTCCACACCACCAAACCACCAAACACATGAGCGAATCCATAGGATTAGTTGAAACCCGGGGCCTGACCGGCTCGATCGAGGCCGCCGACGCGATGGCCAAGGCCGCATCGGTCAGCCTCGTCAAGCAGGTCTCCATCGGCGGCGCCTACCTGACCGTGCTGGTCAAGGGCGACGTCGGCAGCGTGAAGGCCGCCGTTGAAGCCGGAGCCGAAGCCGCCGACCGCGTCGGTGAACTCGTCGCCTCCCATGTCATGGCTCGTCCCCACGACGACCTGTTGAAGTTTTTCGAGGCCTAACAACAACCACCAAGATATCATGGCTAAAGAAGCAATTGGAATGATCGAGTGCAAAGGCTTCGTCGCGCTGATGGAAGCGTGCGACGCCGCACTGAAGTCCGCCGACGTCACGATGACCGGCTGGGAGAAAATCGGAAGCGGCATGGTGACCGCCTTCTTCGCCGGCAACGTCGCCGCCGTGAAGGCCGCGGTCGAAGCCGGTGCCGACGCCGCCGGCCAGATCGGTGAAGTGATCGCCGTCCAGGTCATCCCCCGTCCGCACGACGACCTGAGCAAGCTCGGCAGCTGGATCGGCTGAGGATTGGAGCGCGGACTTCAGTCCGCCTCTTTTCCCAAAATCTCCGCCACCTGATGAAGATCCTCGTCGCCAACCTTGGCTCGACTTCGTTCAAGTACCGCCTGTTTGACATGGGCGGTGCCGGCGAGGCCTTGCTGGCCGAGGGCGGCTTCGAACGGGTGACGGAATACACCCCTTGCATCGAGGAGATGCTCGGGCGCCTGGCCGACGACGGGCACCTCGTCAACGACGAGGATCTCGACGCGGTCGGCTTCAAGACGGTCCTCGGCAAGGACCTGAGCGGTTGTGTGGAAGCGGATGCGCGCGTCCTTGAGGCCCTCGACGGCTTCAAGGAGGTCGCGCCCGCCCACAACCCCGCCTACGCCGAAGGCATCCGCTGTTTCGAACGCCGCCTGCCGAAAGCCCGGCGCGTGGCCCTTTTCGAAACCGCCTTTTTCCAGTGGGTCGCCCCGGCTGCCAGCCACTACGCGATCCCCAAGGCCTGGCGCGACCTCGGCATCCGCCGCTATGGATTCCACGGCGCGAGCCACAAGTTCGTCGCCGAACGCACCGCCGAACTGCTCGGTCGTGAGGACGTCGCGACGCGCGCCCGCCGGCTCTACGTCGACGGCCCCGGCGAATTCGACGGTGCTCCGCTGCGACTCGTCTCCTGCCACCTCGGTGGCAGCAGCTCGGTCACCGGCATCCGCGACGGGGTGGCGATCGGCTCGAGCATGGGCTTCAGCCCGCAGAGCGGCCTGCCGCAGAACAACCGCGTCGGCGACCTCGACTCGATGGCCGTTCCCTACGCCTGCAAGATGCTCGGCATCGATGTGGAAGAGGCCGAACGCCAGCTCAACAAGGAGAGCGGCCTGCTCGGACTCTCCGGCGTGAGCAACGACGCCCGCGACATCCGCGAGGCGGCCACCGCCGGCAATGCCGATGCGGCTCTCGCCATCGATCACCTCATCGACAGCATCCGCCACTGGGCGGGATCCTTCGTTTTCAAGATGGGTGGCCTCGAGGCCATCTCCTTCACCGCCGGCATCGGCGAGAATTCGCCACAGCTCCGCAGTCGCGTCTGCGCCGGCCTCGAAGACCTCGGCGTGATCATCGACCCCGCAAAGAACGACGCCTGCCGCGGCACCGAGGCCGAGATCAGCGCGGCTGATTCCCGCGTGAAGGTCCACGTCATTCCCGCCAACGAGGAACTCGTCATCGCCCGCGAGGTCGAACGTTTCCTCCAAGCCAACTGATTCCCATCCAACTCAACATCACCAACCCACCAACCACCATGGCCAAACAAGCAATTGGAATCCTCGAGACCAAGGGTCTCACCGCACTCGTTCAAGGCACGGACGCGATGCTCAAGGCAGCGAACGTCGAACTGACGGGCCCCATGAAGGGCGTCGGCAGCGCGATGGTTTCCGCCGTCATCACCGGCGATGTCGCCGCCGTGAAGGCCGCGATCGAAAGCGGTGCCGAAACCGCCGGACGCTTCGGCGAGGTCGTCAGCGCCCACGTGATCGCCCGTCCGCACGAAGACACCGAGACCATCGTTCCCGGTGGCAAGCCTGCGGCCAAGAAAACCGCCAAGTAAGCTCCGGCGATGTACCTCGGCAAAGTCATCGGTTCGGTCGTCTCGACCAAGAAGGACGACACCATGAAGGGGCGCAAGCTTCTCATGGTGCGCCCGATGCTGGCCGACCCCGACAATCCCGCAGCCTTCAAGCCGGGCAGCAACACCATCGTCGCCATCGACACCCTCGGTGCCGGCGAGGGCGAACTCGTGATGTTTGCCCAGGGGAGTTCCGCCCGCCAGGCCGACGGCCTGAAGTCGGTCCCGGTCGATGCCGCCATCGTCGGCATCGTCGATACCGTGAACATCCTCGGACACAAGACATACGAGGCAAAGAACAGCTAATCGTTAGATCCCCATGGCCCACTTGAGCGAAGCCGCCATCCGTGACGTGGTCACGGAAGTCCTGAGCAAGATCCAGTCCGCAAACGGCGCGCCGGTGAGTGCACCTGCCGTGCAGTCGAAACCCGGCCGTCACGGCGTGTTCGATTCCGCCGCCGAGGCCGCCAGGGCCGCGCAGGGTGGCTTCGAGCAGTTGCTCAAGGCCGGCTGGGCCGGGCGGGCCAAGGTCGTCGAGATCGTCAAGACGATGTGCTTCGACAATGCGGAGCGCTGGGGCCGGATCGAGTTCGAGGAAACGAAGATCGGCCGCCTCGATCACAAGATCGGCAAGCTGCACGGCATCCGCAACGTGCTCGGCACCGAATACCTCGTCCCGACCGGGATGAGCGGCGACGCCGGCATCACCATGGAGGAATCCGCCCCGTGGGGCGTGATCGGCGCCATCACCCCGGTCACCCACTCGATCCCCACCATTGCCGGCAACATCGTCAACATGGTCGCCGCCGGCAACGCGATCGTCGTCAATCCCCACCCCGGCGGTGCCGCCTGCGCCGCGCTGGCGGTCCACGAGTTCAACGAGGCGATCGCCGCCGAAACCGGCATCCGCAACCTGATCTGCACCGTCGAGAAGCCGACCCTCGATTCCTTCAACGAACTCTGCGCCGCCCACGAGGTCGCGCTGCTCTGCATCACCGGCGGCCCCGCCGTGGTCGATGCCGCGATGAAGACCGGCAAGCGCGCCATCTGCGCCGGCCCGGGCAACCCGCCGGTGGTCGTCGACGACTGCCATGCGCTCGATTTCGACAAGGTCGCCCGCGACATCATCTTCGGCGGTGGTTTCGACAACAACCTGCTGTGCATCGGTGAGAAGCAGATCATCGCCGTCGGCGACAGCTATTCGAAGACGCTCGACGCGCTCAAGCGCCAGGGCGCGGTGATCCTCACCAAGGCCCAGACCGAGGCCATCAAGAAGGAGGTCTTCGACATCAAGGACGGCGGCGGCGGATGCTCGCACGCCGTGCTCAACCGCGCCTACGTCGGTGCCGACCCGGCCAAGCTGGCCGCGATCGCGGGCCTCAGCATCGACCCCAAGGTCGAGATGCTCATCGCCGAGACCGAGGAGGACGACGTCTTCGTCGACGAGGAACAGATGATGCCGCTCCTTCCCATCGTCCGCGCCGGCTGCTTCCCGGATGCGGTGCGCATCGCCAAGGACAGCGAGCACAACTACCGCCACTCGGCCATGGTCCACACGATGAACGTCGCCCACCTGACCATGATGGGCCGCGAGATGGACACCACCCTCTACGTCAAGAACGGCCCCTGCACCGCCGGCCTCGGCATGGGCGGCGAGGGCTACATCAGCTTCTCCATCGCCACCACCACCGGCGAGGGCATCACCACCCCGCGCACCTTCACCCGCTTCCGCCGCTGCACCCTGGTCGACCAGCTCAACATCGTCTGAAGGGAGGGCGGACACTCCTGTCCGCCACCCGGAGCCCCAGCCATTGAGATTTAAAGTTTCGAGTTTCCATGATCCACGCCCGAGTTGACGGCCACTGCACGGCCACGATCGCCCACCCTTCCCTGAAGGGTCAGCGCCTCGTGCTGTGCACCCCGATCGATGAAGACGGCAGGGCGATCGGCTCGCCGATCGCGGCGATCGACACGCTCGGTGCCGGGCGTCACTCGCGGGTCTTCATCACCACCGACGGCTCGTGGACGCAGGGCACCGTGCACGACGACAGCTCGCCGGTCCGCAACCAGGTCCTCGGACTCATCGACGAGAAATGAAACCCGGACGCGTCATCGGCACCGTGACCCTCAGCCAGGCGGCTCCCCAATTCCGGGGTGCGACCTGGAAAGTGGTCGGTCCGATGGGCCCGGACGAGCTTTCCGGCAAAAATCCCGACGGCTGCGGCCCGGGATGGTCGCCCGTGGTCCTCGACCAGCTCGGCGCCGACATCGGCGAACCCGTCCTCTACGTCGAGGGCACCGAGGCCACCCAACCTTTCGACCACCCCATCCCGCTCGACGCCATCACCGTCGCGCTGATGGACCGCTACGTTTTCGAACCCATCGACTGATCCCTGCCACCATGAGCAAACTCTACACCGCACGAGACATCGAGGCCCTCATCGCCAAAGGCGCCGACCTCACCGACGCTGCAAACGGCCGCCTGACCCCCATGGCCCGCGACCTCCTGCGCCAGCAGAAGATCAAGCCCGGCAAGCCGGCCGCCGCCGCGAATCCGTCCGGCACCCCCCGCATCCACGAGCCGGCCCTCCCCGACTACGAGTACCACTGGATACCCGGTGGTGATCCCAAGACCGCCGCCGAGATCGAGAAGTTCTTCTACTCGCCCGAGATCCAGGTGATCAAGGAGCGGATCTGCCACATCGGCCGCCGCATCTGGGACAAGGGCTATGTCGACGGCAACGGCGGCAACATCACCGTGCGCGTCGGCGACAACCTCGTGCTCTGCACCCCGACCCTCATCTCCAAGGGCTTCATGACGCCCGACGACCTGTGCCTGGTCGATCTCGACGGCAATCAGGTCGCCGGCACCCGCCCGCGCACCTCCGAGGTGAACACCCACCTCGGCATCATGAAGAACGAGCCGAAGGCGAAGTCCTGCGTCCATGCCCACCCGGTGTATGCTACGGCATTTGCCGTGGCGGGCGTCACCCCTCCAGCCTGCCTCATCCCCGAGCCCGAGGTCTTCCTCGGCGAGATCGGCCTGGCCAGCTACCAGACCCCGGGAACTCCGGAGAATGCCCGCGAAGTCGGCGCACTCGCCAAGAAGCACCAGTCCATCCTGATGCAGAACCACGGCGTGATCTGCTGGGGCAAGGACGTCGAGGACGCCTACTGGAAGATGGAGAACACGGACGCCTTCTGCCAGACGGTCACCGTGACCATGCAGCTCGGCGGGCCGAAGCAGTACGGCACCGACAAGCTCCGCGAACTCATCCAGCTCCGCCAGAAGCTCGGCATGCCCGATCACCGCCTGGACGAACTCAAGGAGTGCGAACTTTGCGACGCCGGTGACACCACGGTCAACACCGCCCCGCAGCCCTCGGCCTCGTCCTGCTCCTGCCAGATCGGTCCCGAGCCAAGCGGCGGCGAGCCCGACGAAGCCCTCGTCCAGCAGATCACCGACCTGATCATGAAGCAGCTCAAGTAGAAGGGTGTGGCCGGGCCTTCCAGGCCCGTCGCCTCGTCCCTTCCATGCCTGGCAACGGGGCTGGAAGCCCCGGCCACATCCCCACCATCCACAATCATGAAACCACCCATTCGAGTCGCCGTTACCGGGGCGGCCGGCAACATCGGCTACGCCCTTCTTTTCCGCATCGCCTCCGGTGAGGTCTTCGGACCCAACCAACCGGTCGCGCTCAACCTGATCGAAATCGAGCCCGCGCTCGACGCGCTCAAGGGCGTCGTCATGGAGCTCGATGACTGCGCCTTCCCGCTGGTCACCGAGATCGTTGCCACCGCCGACCTCAATGAAGGCTTCAAGGACGCCGACTGGGCTTTGCTGGTCGGCTCGGTGCCGCGCAAGGCGGGCATGGAGCGTGCCGACCTGCTGGGCATCAACGGCAAGATCTTCGTCGGCCAGGGCCGGGCCATCAACGACAACGCGAAGAAGAGCGTGCGCGTGCTGGTCGTCGGCAACCCGTGCAACACCAACTGCCTGATCGCGATGAAGAGCGCACCGGACATCCCCGACGAGCAGTTCTTCGCGATGACCCGCCTCGACGAGAACCGCGCCAAGTCGCAGCTCGCCGCGAAGGCCGGCGTGCCGGTCAGCGAGGTTTCGGAACTCTGCGTCTGGGGCAACCACAGCCCGACGATGTTCCCCGATTTCTTCAACGCGAAGATCGCCCGCCGCAAGGCCACCGACGTCATCACCGACGAGGCCTGGCTCAAGGACACCTTCGTGCCGACCGTCGGCAAGCGCGGAGCCGCGATCATCGCTGCCCGCGGCGCCTCCTCGGCCGCTTCGGCCGCGAATGCCGCGATCGACACGGTGCGCGACCTCATCCGTCCGACCCGCGGCGACTTCCACAGCGTGTGCGTGATCTCGAAAGGCGAGTACGGCACCCCGGCCGGGATCATCACCTCGATGCCGATCAAGGTCGATGCGGTCGGCAACTGGCGGGTGGTCGAGGGCATCTCGCTCAACGACTACGCCAGGGAGAAGATCGCCGCTTCCAACCAGGAACTGCTCGAGGAACGCGAGGTCGCCTTCGGCCAGCTCGGGATCTCGATCTAACCGATCCCATGCGCTTCGATCTGCTCCATCCCCGCGACCAGATCGAGCGGGTCATGGCCCGGATCTACGACCGGGAAATGACCACCACCTCGGGGGGGAACATTTCCATCCGCGATGGCGACGAGGTCTGGATGACCCCGGCCCGCGTCGACAAGGGACGCCTCACGCGTGCCGACATGGCACGCGTCGGTTTCGATGGCTCGGTGCTGGGCGGCGCACACAAGCCCTCCTCCGAGTGTCCGTTCCACCTCGGCATCTACAAGGCCCGGCCGGACATCGGCGCGATCATCCACGCCCACCCGGGCGCGCTGGTCAGCTTCAGCATCTGTGGTCAGGTGCCGGACACCGCCGTCTTCCCCGAAGCCCGCGCCCGCTGCGGCGAGGTGACCTTCGCGCCCTACGCCCTGCCCGGGAGCGAGCAGCTCGGCGAGAACATCGCCGCGCAGTTCGCCGCGTCCAAGAACACCTTCTGCGTGGTGCTCGAAAATCACGGCGTGGTGGTCGGCGGGAGCGACCTCGACGATGCCTTCAAGCGCTTCGAAACCCTCGAGTTCACCGCCCGCATGCTGCTGCGCGCCCGGCAGCTCGGCGAGGCCCGCCGCATCGATGACCAGCAACTCGCGCTCTACCTCGATCGCGGCAACCCGCTTCCCTCGCTTCCCTCCCAGGAGCCGACGAACCGCGAACGCGAACTCCGCAAGGACATCCGCGACTTCGTCCGCCGTGCCTACCATCACGGCCTGATGACCAGCACCTGGGGCAGCCTGTCCGCCCGCCTCGGCGACGACCATTTCCTGATCACCCCCTACGGCGTCGACCGCGCGCAGTTGGAAATCGAGGACCCGGTGGTGGTCAAAGCGGGACAATGTCCCGAGGGCGCCCGCCCCAGCCGCGCCGTCGACCTTCACCGGGCCATCTACCGTGCCCACCCCGGGGTGGAAGCCATCGTCAACGCCCTCCCGGTCAGCGCCTCGGCCTTCAGCATCAGCGAGGAACCCCTCGACTCACGGACCATCCCCGAGAGCTACCTTTTCCTCCGCGACGTGCCGGTGATCGGTTTCGACGAGCTGGTGCCCGATCCCGCGAGCGCCGCCTCGAAGGTCGGCCCCGATCATCCGGTCGCCCTGCTCCGCCACAATGGGGCCCTGGTCGCCGGCAAGTCGGTCCTCGATGCCTTCGACCGTCTCGAAGTGCTCGAGGCCACCGCCACCGCCATCCTCGACAGCCGCGCGCTCGGCCCCGTCAACCCCATGAGCGACGCCGTCATCGACGAACTCGACCAGGCCTTCGGCCGGGTGTGAGGGAGCGCCGATGATGAAATCGGCATCTTCGTGTTGCGTCCCGCTACCGCCGCAGCGCGGGAATCGTCACGGCATCGGGTGCCGCCCGAAGCGATGCTGCTTCGTATTCGGACAGCGTCTCAACACTGTTGTCGATACGCAGCGCCATCGCTTCATTGCGAATCGTCGGTGAAATCAAAATCACCGTTTCATAGTGATGCTCCATCGTGTGGCCGGGGAAATAGGTCCAACCCCCTTCGGCTCCTGAGCCGACCGCCAACAGCTCATCCATCGAGTCCGTGCACCCGAAAACCTCGAGCTGCCTCAAAACGCTCGAACCGGTCATTTCCAAATCCTCACTCGAAGTCGCTTCCGCCACCAAGCGGGCGGTCTCGTCGGAGGGAAAGCCTCCGAACTCCTGGTCAAACTCAAGCAGGGACAAACCCACCATCTTCATGTTGGAAATCATTTCCACCTGATCCGCCTTCACCTGCGTGCGCAGAATCAGCGGTGCCAGAAGCCCCACCACCACCGCGATCGGCAGGATCAGCACCGTGATGTAGCCGGTGATCAAACCCGTGATCGCAAAGCCGCCGCCGCCCAGGGCCCCGCCAGACTTCTTGATCTGGGAAAGCCCGATATGACCGAGGATCACCGCGGGAAGACCGGTCAGCCCGGTGGTCAGAAATCCAAGAATCCCACAGATCATGCCGCCGATGGCGAGACCGGAGGTCTGCGGAGGTGCTTGGCTGGAAAGCGGCGGGGCGGTGGTCATGAATGGATTTTGCGGCGGACCGACAGGAATGTCGATTCCCCGGAAACGGGATGCTCCGAAACCCGCTAGACCCCGGCGCTCCGACCCGCCACACTCCGCCCCGTGATTCACCCCACGGCGATCGTTTCTCCCAAGGCCGAACTCGGCGAAAATGTCGAGGTCGGCCCCTACTGCGTCATCGGCGACCACGTCACCCTCGGCGATGGCTGCGTGCTGCATTCGCACGTGGTCATCGAGGGCACGAGCAGCATCGGCCGTGACAACGAGTTCTTACCCTTCGCCGCCATCGGCGGCAAGACCCAGGACCTGAAGTATGCCGGCGAACCGACCTCGCTCATCATCGGCGACCGCAACGTCTTCCGCGAGAACGTCACGGTCCACCGCGGCACCTTCGACCACACGCCGACGAAGATCGGCCATGACAACCTGTTCCTGTGCTACTCGCACATCGCCCACGAGTGCCAGCTCGGCGACCACATCATCCTCTCCAACAACGGCACGCTGGCCGGCCACGTGACCGTCGAGGACCACGCCATCGTCTCGGGACTGACGGCGGTTCACCAGTTCTGCCGGATCGGCTGCCATGCGATGATCGGCGGCTGCTCGCGCGTCAACCAGGACGTCGCCCCCTACACGATCGTCGAGGGCAATCCCGCCTCGACCCGGGCGATCAACCAGGTCGGCCTCAGCCGCCGCGGATTCACCGAAGACGACCTCAAGGCCCTGCGCGCCGCCTACAAAAAGCTGTTTCTGAAGAAGGATGGCAACCTCGGCATCGCCGTCTCGTCGCTGAAGGCCGACACGCCCGCCAACAACCCGCACGTGAAACACCTCATCGCCTTCCTCGAAAGCTCCGAGCGCGGTGTCACGCGGTAGGGCATTCCTGCTTCTCCACCACCCCTCCGGGGCGGATTCGCGATTCGATACGCGTCCCGTGGCTCGCGCCACCGGCTAATTTCCGCAGGCCCTCCGGGCCTGGATCCAGCGGGCGGGCGGCTCGAAGCTCAAATCCGAGTCTTGGAACTTGGAACTTCTCACTTGGAACTTCGAGGCGCAGCCTCCCGCCATGGCGACCTGCGAACACTGCGGCACGGCCTTTTCCTCCACGGATCCGGAGGAAAAGTACTGCTGCAAGGGCTGCGAGTTCGTCGCTGGAATGATCGAGGAATCCGGCTTCGATCGCTTCTACGACCTCAAGGGCGGCCTCGCCACCGCGCCGGTCCGCAGCCGGCCCTTCGAGAACCACGACTTTTCCTGGCTCGAGCCCCGCGTCGCCGAGGCCGAGTCCCGCTCCGCCGACGGCTCGGCCTCGCTCGACTGCGCGCTGGAGGGCATCTCCTGCGTCGGCTGCGTGTGGCTCGTCGAGAAGCTCTTCGACAAGCACCCCGGTGCGATCCGCGCCGCCGCCCATCCGGCGACCGGTCGCCTCCATCTCGAATGGCAGGCAGGCCGCTGCGACCTCGGGGCTTTCTGCGAGGAACTGACGCAGTTCGGCTACGTCGCCGCCCCGGCCGCCGCAGGCACGACCGACGTCGAGCGCCGCCGCCTGGTCGCCCGGCTCGGCCTCTGCGGCGCCTTCGCGCTCAACGCGATGGGCTTCACCCTGCCGCACTACCTCGGCATGCCCGACGACTTCGAGTTCGCCGGATTGTTCCGCATCATCGCCTTCATCTCGGCCACGCTGTCGATGCTGGTCGGCGGCTCCTACTTCATCGACCGCGCCTGGCGCGCGCTGAAGGCCCGGTCCCTGCACATCGACCTGCCGATCGCGCTCGGCCTGGTCCTCGCCTATGCCGGGTCGATCGCCGGCTGGGCCTTGGAAATCGAAGGCCTGCGCTACTTCGATTTTGTCGCGACCTTCGTGTTCCTGATGCTCGGGGGGCGCTACCTGCAGACCTCGGCCGTGGAAAAAAACCGCCGCCGCCTCCAGCGCGCCTCGCCGCTGCCGGGGTCGGTGACCGTCGATGGAGAACCCGCGCCACTCGAATCCCTCGCCCCGGGGCTGAAATTCAGCATCGAACCCGGCCAGGCGGTGCCCGTCGCCTCGACCGTGCGCGAAGCCGAGGCCGAGGTCTCCCTCGAGTGGATCAATGGCGAGGCCGAGCCGGTGCTCACCGGCCCCGGACGCCAACTCCCGGCCGGTGCCATTCTGCTCAGCCGCCGGCCTCTCGAACTGGAAGCCCATGAGGCGTGGGCCGATTCGCTGCTCTCGCGCCTCACCGCCGACAGTGCCGGTGAACGCGGCTCGCCGGTCCTGCAACGCGTCCTCCGGATCTACCTCGTCGCCGTCCTGTTCATCGGCGTCGGCGGGTTGATCGGCTGGCTGATCGCCGGGGAACCCGCCATCGGCCTGCAGGCGATGATCTCGGTCTTCGTCGTCTCCTGCCCTTGCGCGCTCGGCGTCGCCATCCCCCTGGCCGACGAACTCGCCGCTTCCCGCGCCGGACGCCACGGTGCCTTCGTCCGCAGCGCCACGCTGTGGTCGCGCCTGCGGGCCGTGAAACATGTCATCTTCGACAAGACCGGCACCCTCACCCTCGAGCGCCCGGTGCTCATCGACCGGCACGCCGTCGAAGCCCTCGACGACGAGGCCGCGCTGGCCTTGGCCCGCCTCACCGCCGGTTCGCTGCATCCGGTCGGGCGGACCCTCCTCGAGGCGCTCGGCTCCCGCGGCCAGAAACTCCTCGCCACCCACGGCCGGACCGAAATTCACGACCACCCCGGGCAGGGCGTGTCTTTCACTTCCCGCCCGGCAACCGCCGCCGGAGACCCGCCCGAAGCGCGCTGGACCCTCGGGCGGGCGGGCTGGGCCGGGGATGAGGCCGATGGCTCCACCACGCTGTGCCTCGACGGCGCCCGCGTCGCCTCATTCCGCTTCCGCGATGAGCTCCGCCCGGGCGCACGCGAGACGCTCGATCAACTGCGCCGCCGGAAACTCCAACTGCACATCCTCTCCGGCGATACCCCGGAGAAGGTCGCCGCCCTCGCCTCCCAGCTCGACATCCCCGGCAATCAAGCCCGCGGCGGGCTGGATCCCGACCAGAAGGCCGCGGAAGTCCGCAAAATCGATCACGGCGACACGCTCTACCTCGGCGATGGTGCCAACGACTCGCTGGCTTTCGACGCCGCCAGCGTCACCGGCACGCCGGTGGTCGATCGCTCGCTGCTGGAGTCGAAATCGGACTTCTACACCCTCGGATCCGGCCTGGATTTCCTTCCCATCCTCTTCCGGGCCGCCGATTCCCGGGCCGCCGGGACCCGGGCCGCCTTCATTTTTGCCCTGATCTACAACCTCGCCGTCGTCACAATTTGCCTCACCGGCCGTATGAATCCGCTTCTGGCGGCCGTTCTTATGCCCCTCAGCTCCATTATTTCAGTCCTGATCGTGGCCCGCGCAGGTTCGTTCAGTAAGGATTGAAACCCTCCGCAAATCCTCCTACGCTTCACGCACATGGTGACATCAACCACGCCGAAGGGCTTCGAGGCCACTCTGCATCAGCGGCTCAAACAGTCCGACACCTTCCGGACGTATCAGGAAGCATTTCGCACCGCGACGGGCCTGCCGCTGCGTCTGGTCGGTGCCGATCCGGATGCCTGGGATCTGGACGAGGAATGCGTCAACCGCAGTCCGTTCTGTGAACAACTCAACATCTGCGAGTCCGCCTGCAACGCCTGCGTCGACACCAACCGCCGCCTGATGCGCGAGGCGCAGGTGGAAGGTCCGAGCTCCTGCCATTGCTTCGCCGGCCTGATGTCCACCGCCGTCCCGGTCAGGATGGGTGCCACGACCATCGGCTACCTGCGGACCGGCCAGGTGTTCTCGCGGGTGCCGACCGAAGCGGACTTCGAAAACTTCCTCGGCAAGATGGGCCGCAAGAATCTGCCGAAGGAGTCCGAGAAGATTCTTCGCGAAACGTATTTCCAGACCGTGACCATCGAGCCCGAACGCTACGAGGGCATGATCAAGCTGCTCGACAGCTTCGCCTCACAACTGGGCCAGCACGCCGAATCGCTCGCCATCATCGAGGAAGGCAGTGAGCCGGCCGCCATTTCCAAGGCCCGGAAATACATCCACCAGCACCTCGACAGCCCGCTGCCGCTCGGCAACGTCGCCCGGGTCGCCGGCCTCAGCGAGTCGCACTTCTGCCGGCTGTTCAAGGATGCGACCGGCCTGACGCTGACCGACTACGTCAACCGCTGCCGGGTCGAGTGGGCCAAGAAGGAGCTGCTCCGCCCCGAGCTGAGGGTGTCGGAAATCGCCTTCCAGGTCGGATACCAGTCGCTCTCGCAGTTCAACCGGAGCTTCGCCCGCATCGTCGGCGCCTCGCCCACCCAGTGGCGCTCCGAACAACTCCGCCGCGCGGCCTCCTAACGCATTCGGGCGGCTTTCTTGATTGCGCCGCGGGCCTTGTGGCGTCAGTAGTACCTCCCGCCCGGCGATGCACATCAAGGAACGCTACGAGATCCGCGACACCCTTGGCAAAGGGGGTCTCGGCACGGTGTACAAGGCCTACGACCGGAGCCTCAAGCGCGAGGTCGCCATCAAGCGCATCAAGACCGGCGAAGACGGCCAGACCGAGGAAGCCGCGCGCCAGATGGAGCAGGAAACCGGGGCCCTCGCGGCGCTGCAGCACCCGCACATCGTCACGATCTATGACACCGGCACCGACGACGAAGGCCCCTTCGTCGTGATGGAACTGCTCAAGGGCAACACGCTCGACGAGTTGGTCGAACGCGCCCCGCTGACCTGGCCCGATTTCCGCGAGTTGGTCCAGCAGATCATGGAAGGGCTGATCGCCGCCCAGGATCTCGGACTCCTCCACCGCGACCTGAAGCCGTCCAATGTGATGATCAACTGGCTGCCCTCCGGCAAGTTCCAGGCCAAGATCGTCGACTTCGGACTCGCCAAGTTTTCCCGGACCCCCAGCTCGCAGACGATCGATCAGAACGAATCGGTCTACGGCTCGATCTTCTACATGGCCCCGGAGCAATTCGAGCGCACCTCGCTCGACACCCGCACCGACATGTATGCCATCGGCTGCGTCTACTACTTCGCCCTCACCGGCCAGGCCCCCTTCAACGGCGACACCGGCCCGCAGGTGATGGCATCGCATCTCGAACACCGGGTTGTCCCGCTGGGCGAACTCCGTTCGGATGTGCCGAAATGGGCGGCCGACTGGATCATGTGGCACATGAACCGCATCCAGTCCGAGCGGCCCGAAAACGCCCGCGAAGCCCTCAAGAGCTTCATCGAACTCGACAAACCTGTCACCCAATCCATGAGCACCGGCCATTCCGAGACTCCGCCCGACGAGCCCAAGCCCGCAGACGCCCCGAAGCGGCCGCGGCTGATCATCCCTGGCGCCAATCCCGAGCCAGCGGCGTCCCCCGCCCCCGAAGCCCAACAGCCGCCCTCCGTGCAGCCGGTCGCCCCTGCCCAGCCCGTGCAGCCCGTCGCACCGCCCCAGCCGGTGCAACCGGTCCCACCCAGCCCTCCCGCACCGGCGAGCCCCCCGGCTCCCGAATCGCAGACCGGGCCGGTGCCTCCGCCGCCGGTGACCCAGACGGCTCCCCAGCCGCTGACGCCACCCGAGGGCGCCCCTCCGAGCATCCACACCACCGCCCAGCAGGCGGATGCCTCGACGGCCGAAACCGCCCCCGACGCGCCGCCGCCCGCGCCCCCGGCTCCCGCTCCCGCACCCCCGGTTGTGGCGGTGGCCACGCCGGTTCCCTCCCAGCCGGCCCCGGCCCAGCCGGTTCCCAGCGTCGGTGTTTCCGGCCCCGCCACCCACCAGTTGAAAACCGCCGCCCCGGCAGGCCAGGCCGTCGAGCAGGGTCCGACAACCATCGGCAGCATGCTGCCGCCGAAGAAGAAGGGCCTCGGAAGCGGTGCCAAGGTGACCATCGCCGTGATGCTCTCCATCGTGGTCGTGATCCTCGGCTGGGTCGTGCTCAGCACGATGAGCAGCAACAAGATCAACAAGCGTTACAACGAACTCGTCGCCATCGCCGCCGAACCTTCGGCCAAGGAACTGCCCGTGAGCTCGGGGGACCTCGAAATCCTCCTCAACTCCGTCCGTGCCGGCAGCAACAGCTCGCGCGAAACGGTCTACAAGGCGCTGGCCATCGCCAAGGCCAAGGGATCGACGGATGTGGATGCCCGCATCGCCGAGTTCGCCACCACCGAGGTGCTGCCCGACGAAATCCGGGTCTCACTCCTCGAGCGGGTCCTGCGCCGCCGCGCCAGCACCAGCACGCTGCCGGTCCTGATGAAGTTCGCGCGCGAGACCGACAACGACCGGTCCGCCGCCGCCGCGCTCACCGCCGTCGCCGCGATCGGAGGCGAAGACCAGATCGACGAGTTCCTCGAACTCATCCAGTTCACCTCCTCCGACCGGATCCGGATCGAGGCGGAGAAGGCCACCGCCTCGGCGCTCGAGCGCTCCGACAACCGCGCAAAGTACGGTCCCATCCTCGTCACCGCCGCCGAGAACGCGGTCAGTGACGACACCCGCCGCACGATGCTCCGTCTGCTCGGCTTCACCGGCTCCGATGTGGCGCTCGAAAAGATCATGGCCGCGCTCAAGGGCGACGACCGGCTCGACACGCTCGCCGCCTTGCAGGCGGCCCAGAACTGGCCCGACGATTCGATGTTCGAGGAGCTGGTCGCCTTCCTCGAAACCCAGACCGACGAACTGATCCGCCGCAAGACCTTCGAGGGCGCCCTCGCCATGCTGACCGACCGCGAACGCGCCGCCGCCCGCGACGAACTCGACAGCGAGGATTACTGGAAGATGCTCGCCCGCAACGCCAAGACCGAGCGCGAGCAATTCAACGTGATCTCCGGCCTCGCAAGGACGGAATGGGCCGACTGGGCGCTGTCGGTCGTGGAGTACTTCGTCGACGAAGCCGAAAGCGACAACGTGATCGACCAGGCCGAGCGGGCCCTCCTGAAAATGCGCGAGCGCGCCAAGATCCAGGGCGGCGGCGAATAGCAAAGGCCCGCCGGAGAGACCTTCACCCGAATTTCCGCCCGCGCTTCGACGCAGTCGGGGTTGGACCTCCGCCTCCGGATGGTCTAATCACGCCGCGCCATGCTCGACATCCGCGAGATCCGCGAAAACCCCGACGCCGTCCGCGCGCGCCTCAAGGCCCGTGGCGGCGACCACTGGCAGCTCATCGACGAGGTCCTCGCCTGCGACGAGTCCCGCCGCAAGGCCGAGACCGACAAGCAGGCGCTGCTTTCCCAGCGCAAGCAGATCTCCAAGCAGATCGGCATGCTCAAGGCCAAGGGGGAGGACAGTTCGGCGGTCGAAGCGGAGGTGCGCGGGCTGAAGGACCGGATCGAGGCGCTGGACACGGCTGCCGAGGAGGCCGGCAGCCGCCAGACGGACCTCCTGCTCAACCTGCCCAACCTGCCGCACGAGGCCTGCCCGGTCGGCGCCGACGAGGAAGCCAATCCCGTCGTGCGCGAATGGGGCGACAAGCCCGTGTTCGACGCCCCGAAGGACCACCTCGACCTGGCCGAGGCGCTCGGATTGATCTCGATCGACGACGCCACCCGCATCGCCGGCTCCGGCTTTGCCGTTTACCGCGGCGCCGGCGCGAGGCTCGAGCGCGCCCTCATTTCGTTCCTCCTCGACCTTCAGTCGGGCGAGCACGGCTACGAGGAGGTCAACGTGCCGCACATCGTCCGCCGCGAATGCATGGAGGGCACCGGACAGCTGCCCAAGTTCGAGGACGACATGTACGGCACCGACCGTAGCGACGAGGGGATCAACCAGATGTTCCTGGCGCCGACCGCCGAGGTTCCCGTCACCAACCTTTACCGCGAGAGCCTGCTCGCCGAGGCCGACCTGCCGAAGAAGCTCTGCGCCCACACCCCCTGCTTCCGCCGCGAGGCCGGCAGCGCCGGGCGCGACAACCGCGGCATCATCCGCATGCACCAGTTCGACAAGGTCGAGCTCGTCCAGCTCGTCCACCCCGACACGTCGTTCGACGTCCTCGAGGAACTCACCGGCCACGCCGAGGCGGCGCTGCAAAAGCTCGGCCTGCACTACCGGGTGATCGAACTGTGCACCGGCGACCTCGGTTTCTCCGCCGCCAAGACCTACGACATCGAGGTCTGGGCGCCGGGCCAGGGCAAGTATCTCGAAGTTTCGAGCTGCTCCTGCTTCACCGACTACCAGGCCCGCCGCATGCGCCTGCGCTTCAAGGATGCCGACGGCAAGAACCGCTTCTGCCACACCCTCAACGGCTCCGGCACCGCCCTGCCCCGGCTCTACGTCGCGATCCTCGAGCAGTGCCAGCAGCCCGACGGCTCGATCAAGCTCCCCGACGCCTTGGTGCCCTACTTCGGGGCGGAGGAGATCCGGTAGGCAAAGGACCGCCGATCTCCGAATCGGCATCGATCCATCCTGCCAGAATGCCGATTCGGAGATCGGCGCTCCTCTCCATTCCTATTTCGAAAACGCCGCCGCGAGATCGGCCAGCGCCGGGCCTTCCGGCCGGTCCGCTTCGAGAATCGCGGCCTTCTGCAAGGTCACGAGTTCCTCCGATCCCTTTTTCGCAAGCGCGAGCATCGCCGTCATCTCATCGCCGGTGAAGACCGCTTCCTCGCCGCTGCCTTGCACTTCGACAAACTCACCGCGCTCGGTCATCACGACGTTGAAGTCCACCGTCGCCGCCTTGTCCTCGGGATAGTTCAGATCAAGCACCGGCCCACCTTCATACACGCCGGTCGAGATCGCCGAGACGAGCTGCTTCAGCGGAAAATCCTTCAGCTTCCCGGCGCCCATCAGGCGATTCAAGGCGATGGCCAAGGCCACGC
Source organism: Haloferula sp. A504 (assembly GCF_044385805.1). Classification (NCBI taxonomy): domain Bacteria; kingdom Pseudomonadati; phylum Verrucomicrobiota; class Verrucomicrobiia; order Verrucomicrobiales; family Verrucomicrobiaceae; genus Haloferula; species Haloferula sp. A504. Next base: position 48,069 of record NZ_JBISBU010000023.1, on the reverse strand, counting down.
AGCCACCGGTCACCGACGCGGTGCGGGTGCCGCCATCGGCCTGCAACACGTCGCAATCCACCCAGATCGTGCGCTGCCCGAGTTTCCCCAGGTCGGTGACGGCCCTCAGCGACCGACCGATCAGGCGCTGAATTTCCGACGAGCGTCCATCGAGTTTGCCGCGCGAGATGTCGCGCGGTTTCCGGTCGTGGGTCGAGTAAGGCAGCATCGAATACTCCGCCGTCACCCAGCCGCCGACGACCTTTTGCTGCTTCATCCAGCGCGGCACATCCTCCTGCACCGTCGCCGCACAGATCACCTTGGTGTTGCCAAAGGACACCAGCACCGATCCATCGGCATGCGGCGCCACACCGGGCGCGAAGGAAACGGGGCGGAGTTGGTCGGCCTGACGGCCATCGGGACGAGTCACGGACATGTGCGCAGCCTAGGGCGCTTCGACTCCGTGCTCCAAGCTTCAAACTCCCAGCTTCAAGGAACCCGGAAGATCTGGCCCGTGTTCGGATCCTTGACCAACTGGCCACTGCGGAATCCCGAGACGTCGATCCGGTTGTTCGGCGGGTAGGGACTCAGCACTTCGCCCGGAGTCGTCGTCCGCTGGGCGGTCGGATAGTCCTGGGGCTGCGGTTCAGGCTGGGGAGCAGATTGACCGGGTTCCTGATACTGCCGGGGTGTCGGATTCCCGTGGTAGTCGGCATTCCGGCGCCTCATCTCATTCTCGTGGACCGCCGCACCGGCGGCGCCAACGCCCGCTCCCACGGCAGCCCCGGCAATCACGTCCTGGTGATCATCGCCGAGCAACGCCCCCGCTCCCGCTCCCACCAGCCCGCCCACCAGGGCCCCTTGTTGCTGATAGGAGGTGCAGGACGCGAGCCCGAGCACGACCAGGGAAATCATGGTGACCGTTGGCATTTTCATCACTCGTTGAAACGATGCTTGGGCGATATTATTCACCCCGCATCCGGGCTTTGAAAAGGTGTTTTGAGAAGATCGCCAACTTTCGCGCCTTGGAAACCCGGTAGCGCTTGTCGAAGACACGAAACCCGTCGGCCTTCATTTTCTGGAGCAGCCGGCCGTAGATGTCCCGCATCACCTCCGCCGCCAGCATCGCCCGGCGATCCCCGCGGGGAAGGCTTTCCCGGGCTTCGGCATAAAAGGCATCGGCACGCCCGGCTTCATAGGCCATCAAGGCCATGAAACGCCCGTCGTGGACCCGGCCCACCAGGTCCCGCTCGGTGTACTGGAATCGCTGGAGATCGGCCAGCGGCAGATAGATCCGCCCGCCGTTCGCCAGGTCCTCATCCACATCCCGCAGGATGTTGGTGAGCTGCAGGGCGTGGCCCAGCGCCACCGCGTAGCGCTCCGTCGCCGGGTCCTCGGCCCCGAAGACCCGCATCGCGACCAGACCCACCGAGCACGCGACCTTCCAGGTGTATTTCGAAAGGTCGTCCCAGGTCCCGAAGCGCTGGGGTCTCAAATCCGTCCGGCAGCCATCCACCACCGCGCTCATCAGGTCCGGCGGAATCCCGCAGCGCTCGACCATGGACATGACCTGCCGCTGCAGCGGATCCGGATCCGCAAAGCCGTGATGAAGACCCTCCTCCCATGCGGCCAATCCCTCCTCGCGCTCCGCGAGCGGCACATTCAGGTCGTCGGCCAGGTCGTCGACCACCCGGCAAAAGGCGTAGAACACCTTCGCATCGGCGCGTCGCTCCTTCGGCAGGATCGGCAGGGCGAACGCGAGGTTCGACCGTGCCTGATGAGTGATCGCCGCAGCTTCGGTCATGCGTCGTGGGCTACTTGATGAAGCCCCAGTGGCCCGAACCGAAGGGCCACAGGGAAAACCACCCGGGACCCGCGAGATTGAACTCGTGCACCGCACCCCAGTAACGCGAATCGAGGGAGTTCGCGGTGTTGTCGCCCAGCGCCGCATACTCGCGCATGCCCACCCGGTCGGTGTCCTTCAGCTCGAAGACATCGTCCGCACCGACGAGTTCGGCGGTCCGCTTGTAGGCCGCCTGCATCTTGGGATTCGAGATGTCTCCGAGGATGTAGCCCGGCCGGTCCCGGCCATCGGGATACTTGGCGTACTCGCCCTCGCGTTCCATCACCCGGACGATGCCCGGCTCGTCCGCGATCTTTCCATCCACATAAAGGTGGGGCTCCTCGATCTGGAGCTTGTCACCCGGCACGCCGCAAAGGCGCTTGATGTAGTGCGAGCCGCCGGTCTGGTCCGCGAGGCTGCCTGCCACCCGGCCCTTCGTCGGAATCCCCCGTGTGTCGAACACGAACACCTCGCCCCTCTTCGGCTTGCGAAAGTGGTAGGAGATCTTGTCCACCAGAACCAGGTCGCCGCTGTCGACCCAACCGTTGAAAATCGTCTCGCCCGCCTTGTAGCGCTCCCGCAACCCGCCGTTCTGCACCAGCACGCGGGTCGCTTCGTTGGACTCGGCCGGCACCTTGATCGTGGTGCCGTCGCTGAAGTCGAAGGCCGTGCGGGTGAACAAGAACCAGGTCGCCGGACGACCCGGCTGGTCCGGATGGTAGCGCCGCAACTGCATGTCGTTCTCGGCGACGTAGGTCTTGTAGCTCCGGCCCCGCCAGAGGTACTCGAAGGCGCGTTTGCCGAACCACGGCTTCTCGAAGTTGTCGTCGGCCCGATGGACGGTGATCCCGTTCAGCGTCGGCTGCATCGATCCCGTCGGGATCCGGAACGGCTGGAGCACATAGGCCCTCAGGCCGAGCGCGATCACCAGCGCGACGAACATCACCTCGACATTCTCCTCCCACCAGGTCTGCTGCGGCGCCCGGGGCAGGGCCTTCTCACAGGTCGCCCGAAGCTGCTTGCCGGCCTCGTCCACGGTCTTCTTGTCACCGGCCTTGATCGCGTTCTTGAGGTCATCCCGGCGCGACTCGATCTCCGCGATCCTGGCGTCGTCGAGCAGGTCCCGCTTGTAGTGGACGTATTTCTTCGCCCCTTTGACCAGGTGCTTCGCTTCTTTTTTCCAGCGAGGCTTCAGAAAATCGAACATGCGGCGGAGCATCGACGGACCGGCCCGACCATGCAAGCCCCGTGGCGCAAAGCGATGCTTTGCGGGCGTTGGGTAAAGCGATGCTTTACCCTGTCGAGGCCCGCGAGCGGGCACGTGACCACCTGGACCACCCGCCACGGGACAGAGCCCCGTGGATCGACTCGCAAAGCATCGCTTTGCGCCACAGCCCGATCGCCCTAGCGCAGCTTTCGTCCATCCACGCTCAGCCTCTCGAGCCGCCAGTCGTGGGCCTTTACGAAGAGCGGGCGGTGCACGTACTCGACGAAGCGCCCCGGCCAGACCGAGCCGTCCGCCGCCTTCCAGTGCCCGGAGAAGGTCACGTCCACATCCGCGCCCCGCGTGCTCTCCAGCCCCTCGATGGTGAACTGCAGGCGCCGCATCAGACGGCTGTCGCGGCCGATCCACGCGATGAACCGGTCCTCCTCCGAGAAACCGAAGCCCGGACGCAACCGGCCCTGCACCCCGTCGCAGACCTCGCCGTCGATCGTCTCCGTCCCGACGAGCTCAAGCGCCTCACCCTTGTCCAGGAGCCACGAGGAGCCGAAAAGGAAGGCCGTGTAGGCATCGGCCACCAGCGCCGAGGCGTCGCGACGCGATTCATTGCCGATCCTGTCGCCATTGTAGGCCACCACCACGTCGTCCCGGGTCCGCTTCACCGTTTTCTCGCCGCCCGGGCCGGTGTGGACCTGATCGACCGACTCCCGGCGGGTGTCGTAGGTTTCCACCGAGGCCTTGCGGAATTCCGCATCCACAAGGTCCGGCTGAATCCGTTTCACGATCCCGGTCCATTCACCGTCGTAGGAGACCGTCACCTTGCGGTAGCTCTGCCAGGCATCACCCGTCGCGTCGGCGGAGGCCTTCAGCACGGCCCGCGCCTTCGCCGCATCGCCGACCGCCGGAGCGGTGCCCGGGACCGTCAGCGACGAGCAGGAAACGAGCAGTGCTGCGAGCGGGAGAGCCAGAATTGCCTTCATGGCACGCATTCGACCCGCCGATCCATCCCGTCAAACCCAAGTTCCAAGTTCGAAGGGCCAAGTTCCAAAGTAAGAATCGACGGCACGGCTCTTTTTCCATCCTCCATCTTCCATCTTCCATCCATCAGTCTTGCGTCCTCCGTCCCAAGGTCTTCTGTCTCCGCCCGAAGGGCGGCAGAACTTTTGCCATTGAACATCGCCCGCCCCCGGCTAGTGCTTTGCGCCCGATGCCCAAGGTCCACATCCGCACCTATGGCTGCCAGATGAACTCCCGGGACTCCGAACAGGTGGCCCGGATGTTTCAGGAAGGCGGCTACACGGTGACCGATCAGGAAACCGAAGCCGACGCCATCCTCGTCAACACCTGCTCGGTGCGCGACCAGGCCGAGCAGAAGGCTCTCGGAAAGATGGGCCTGATGGGGGCCTACCGCGAGAACCGCCCCCACGTCGTTTACGGCTTCATGGGCTGCATGGCCCAGAGCCGCGGCGAGGAACTCTTCGAGCGGGTGCCCCACCTCGACGTGGTCGTCGGCACCCAGAAGTACCACAAGGTCTTCGAATACGTCGACGGCATCCTGTCGCGCCGCCTCGAGCGCCGCATGGACGACCCCGCGCTGTCGCTCCTCGGCGACCACGTCTGTGACATCGACGAGGAGGACGGCTCGCAGAACACCATCCGCGATCACGTCCCGCAGGAGCACCAGGCCACCGCCTTCGTCTCCATCATGCAGGGCTGCAACATGCGCTGCTCGTTCTGCATCGTCCCGGACACCCGCGGCAAGGAACGCGGGCGCCCGATTCCCGAGATCGTCGAGGAGGTGAAACGCCTCGCCGACCACGGCGTGCGCGAGGTCACCCTGCTCGGCCAGATCGTGAACCTCTACGGCCGCACCGAGTTCGAGAAGATCGACGGCAAGTCGCCCTTCGTCCAGCTCCTCGAGGCCGTGCACGAGGTCGAGGGCATCGAGCGCATCCGCTTCACCTCTCCGCACCCCATCGGTTACCGCGACGACCTCGTCGCCGCCTTCACCTACCTCCCCAAGCTCTGCTCGCACATCCACTTCCCGATGCAGAGTGGCAGCGACCGCATCCTGCGCGCGATGCGGCGGCCGTACAAGCACGCGAAGTTCGTCGAGATCTGCGAGAAGATGCGCGCCGCCCGCGAGGACCTCGCCATCACCACCGACATCATCGTCGGCTTCCCCGGTGAGACCGAGGAGGACTTTCAGGCCACCATCGACACCTGTGAGCAGCTGCGTTTCGACAACGCGTTTGTCTTCCGCTACTCGAAGCGCAAGGACACCCCGGCCGCCGAGATGGAGGACCAACTCCCCGAGCGCGAGAAGGAAGAGCGCAACCAGCGCTTGCTGACGGTGGTCAACAAGTACGCTGTCGCCAAAAACGAAGCCCTCGTCGGCAGCATCCAGCGGGTGCTCTGCGAGGGCCCGAGCAAGACCAACAAGGCCCGCATGAGCGGCCGGACCAGCCAGAACAAGATCCTCATCTTCGAAGGCGACCCGCACAAGCTCACCGGCCAACTGATCGACATCCGCGTCGAGGAAACCACCGGCTTCACCCTCTACGGGGAAGTGGTGTAGGAGTGGCGCTCTGCGAGTGCCATGCCGGGGCGCGGCGACCTCCGGTCGCTTCTTTGGGCAGGGAGTGTTCAAAGCGCTCCGAATGCCGACTTCGATTCCGATCACGGAGATTCCCCTGAGTGCTCGAGTGTTCCTTGGGGCCGTCCAAGCACCCGGCGCTCTCCCACGCGGCTGAAAGCCGCCAAGCCCCGGCATGGCGCTCGCAGAGCGCCACTCCTACGGCCCCATCTTCGGATGCCGGATGTCCGGCCACTTGCCCCCGAAGTAGGGTTGGGCGGCATCGAGGATGGGGACGCCGCCAGAATTCACTGCCTTATCATCCAGGGGTCGGACCGGAGCCAGGCTCACCGAATGATCCAGCCACAGTACCACCGCACTCTCCCGATACTCCTTCTCCCTCCAGCAACGATCGTAGCTCGTGGTTTTCATCGGCGTCAGGAGCACCGGTGTGTCGGGATCTCCCGAGGTCTTCAGACCCACCACGTAGCTGAACCCCACCTCCCTCGCTTCCAACGCATCCCGGCCGAAAATGTCATTGTCCGGCCGGACCGTGCCTTCCGGGTGCAAACAGTAGAAAATATCTTCCGACTGAATCCCATAGGCAATCAACTGACGGAACATCGCATTCGAGCTGCCATCGGTGTAATCGAGCGTGGCTCCAGTCGCCTTAATGACCGCAGCAATCGTCTTGTCGGAAGGGTAGGTACCGAAATCCCGTTCGAACTCCAGCAACGCGAGCCCAAGCTGCTTGGCGTTGTTGATGGTCTCTGTGCGAGCCGCCGCCTTGGAGGAACGAAGGATCATCGGCGCGGCCACCATTGGTGCCAGCAAAAGCACTACGCCCCCGACCACACACATCCCCCAGAACTGCCGCGGCGACATCCCCCGCCACCCTCTCGGCGGCAGCTCCCGCAGATCGTCCGGGCCCGGCGGCGGCTGTTCCAGCATTTTCACCGCCTCCAACATCCTCCCACCCCGTCGGAAACACAAGCCCCGCCGCCGGGCGGGACGCCCGACGATGCCGGCGGGACGCCGGCGCTCCCCCCCTCACCCGCCGCCTTGCCCTCCGGCCGATGATTGCCCATGCTGGCAACACCTCCCTCATGAAGCCCGCCGTCGCCATCTCCGCCATCGTCATCGCGGTCCTCGCCACCGTTGTCATCGAGGAAACCCGCATCAAGAAGCTGCAGGACGAGATCACCGGCCTGCGGGCCCTGCCGCCTCGGGTGCCGGACAAGGCCCCGCCCCTCGTCGTGGAACCGGCCGAGGGCGAGGATCCCGTCGAACCCGCCATCGAACCCGAGGTCGAGCCCACCGCTCCGCCGCCGGTTCCAGGCCTGCGCACGGTGCCGGAAAACTACCCCGCTCCGGAAGAGGACCGCATCCGCGAGATCGCGCTGAGCCCCTACTCCCACCTCCACTACGCCCTCAACCTGACCAACCGCGAGCGCGCCTATTTCGAGGACCTCATGGCATCCCGTCGGCTGGAAAAGCAGCAACTTGCCGGACAGTGGATCGACGCCCTGCCCGAAGACCGCCTCAGCATCGGGCAATCGATGGAGGACATCGACTCGATGACCCAGGACCGCATCCGGACCTTTCTCGGGAACGAGGATGATTTCGAAACCTACGTCGCCTACGACCTGATGCAGCCGGAGCGCGAGCTGCTGTCCCAGATCGCCCCGGTGATGGATCAGCCCGTCGAGACCGCGGAAGGCGTCACCGAGCCGGGAGTCGTGCTCGAGCTTGAGAAGGAACTGAAGCTGATCGAAGCCATGCACCGGGCGCGCAAGGCGGCAGGCGGGATCGATTGGAACTCGCTCCAGGGCATGAAGGCCATGGCCGAGCCCGATGCGCTGGAGCGCTTCAAGGAAGAGTGGACCAAGACCGGCGAAATCCTTGCCACCGAGATCGGCACCTTCCTCGACGAGACCGAGGCCAGGCGCTTCCTCGCCGCCCGCGAACAGGTCATGGCCACCCAGGTCGAAACCCTCGAGACGGCGATCGAGGCGGTGCAGTGAACGATCACGGTGGCCCTGCCAGCGAATCCGGAGACCGCCCGAATCGCAAGGCGGCCCGGGTTTTCCTGGTTGGCGGCATGCTGGCCTTCCTCTTCATCTTCCTGCTAGAGGACGGCAGGGACCTTTTCCCGGAAATCCTCGGTTCCTTCATCCGCGGAAGCTTCCCCAGCGGCGACGACGCGGTGGCGGTGAGCGCCCTCTTCATGCTTTCGGTGACCTCACTGGCCAGCCCCTTCCTGCTTCGATGGCTCGAGGTGAGCCGCCTGCTGACCCGCCTGCTGCGGTGGTGCAGCATCATTCTCGCCGCATCCTTCTGGTTCTTTCTGGTTCGTTACGGTGCCTACGCCGCCGACCTCCTCCTCCCGCTGGCCCTCTCCCCGACGTTCACCTTCGCCGGCCTTTGCCTCATCCGGCCTCTCACGCCTGGCCAATCCCCGCATCCCTGACGCTCCATTCGTCATTTGGCATTTGTCATTCGTCATTCCTCCCCCTACTCCCCTCCCCCGCATGGATCCCTCGCAGTCAATGCACGCCTACGAGAAGCTGCCGTTGTTCCACACCGGCATCGCCCTCGGATTGTGGCTGGTCGCCCTCCACCTCGTGATGCTGGTGAAAGGGCCGGAGGTGCAGCGCTTCCTCAGGCGCTTCCCCCGCAACGACCGGCTCGGGCAGATCATCCTCGGGGTCGGCCTTATCTGGTTCTGGCTCATCGTCGCCCAACCGGGTCCCGGCCTGCTCAACTCGCTGGCGATGGACCTCGGCGACCAGTTCAACGCGCTCAAGCCCATCCTCAAGATCGCCGTGCCCGTGTCCATCGTGCTGGTCTCGCTGGCGGTGAAGGAATTCCTCGCCGTCCGGGCGCTCGGCCTGCTCGGCCTGATGGTCGCCGCGCCGCTGCTCGAATCCGCCTTCCAGAAGGATCCCACCAGCCGGCTGCTGGTGCCCATCTTCGCCTACATCCTGATCGTCAAGTCGCTCTACTGGGTCGGCATGCCCTACCTGTTCCGCGACGCGGTCACCTGGGCCACCGCCAGCGACTCCCGCTGGCGCCTGCTCAGCCTCGGCGGCCTCGCCTACGGTGCGGCCACCCTCGCCTGCGCCTTCCTCTTCTGGCGCGGCTACTGAGGCGGCGGCTGCGGAATCCAGCCGCCGTCGTACTGCGTTTCAGGCGACCAGCACTTTCCCAAGCCACGGAGGCGCAGAGATCCAGAGGACGCAGAGGGGATGACATTCTGGAGGGGGTTCCTCCAATCGATCCTGCTGCGTATCGACTCCGCGAACTCTGCACTCTCCGTGCCTCCGTGTCTGAAGAATGTCCGGCGATCTCGCCCGGAGAGCCAAAAAAGGGCCGCCGGCATTCACCGACGACCCCTCAAAACAGTTCGAAAGCTGTTTAATCAGCCCGCCATGTCCTTGAGCTTCTTGAGCGGGCGGACCTTCACCGCGGTGCTCGCGGGCTTGGCCTTGAACATGACCTCTTCCTTGGTGAAGGGGTTGATTCCCTTGCGGGCCTTCACGGCGGGCTTGCGGACGGTCACGATCTTGAACATGCCCGGGAGAACGAACTCGCCGGCGGCATTCTTCTTGATGTGGCGCTCGATGACCTCACCGAGGCTGTCGAGCACGGCACCGACCTGCTTGCGGCTGAGTTCGGTTTCCTCGGCGATGGCGTCGAGGATTTGAGTCTTCGTGTAGCGTTCTTTAATAGCGGTTAACTTCTTAGCCATGCCGAGGAATTCAGGGAATCGAGCCCTTTTGTCAAGCCGCACTGTGCATTTCAGACTGAAAAAAAAGGGGTGCGGGCTCGATTCGGTCCTTTGGGCATGCCCCGGCTTTGCGAATTGCGGAAGCAATGTTGGGCATTCTCACACATGATCCATCCAACTCATTCCAATTTCCCCACCCCTTTGCCCTCCCCGGAGAGGAGGGATGCGGGGCGGCGCGAGTGATTTTCGGATTCACTTTGACTGAACTCCACCAGCGCCTTACGGTGGTCTGTTTCGTAAGGATATCGTTTGTCCTTGTCGGAGCCCTTGCCGGCTCCCCCGCCATGATGGGCGCGAGATGATTGAATCTCCGCCCTCATGTCCCTGGTCGTCCCCACCCGTCACGTCGCGTTCATCGGCAACTACTCGCCCCGTCGCTGCGGCATCGCCACCTTCACCACCGACATCTGCGAGGCAATCTCCACGGAATTCCCGTCCACAACCTGCATCGCCGGTGCCGTCAACGACTCGCCGGAAGGCTACGCCTACCCGTCCCGCGTGCGCTTCGAGATCGAGCAGGATGACCCGGCCTCCTACCGCCGCGCCGCCGACTTCCTCCACATCAACAACGTCGAGGTCGTTTCCATCCAGCACGAGTTCGGCATCTACGGCGGCCCCGCCGGATCGATGCTGCTCCACCTGCTGCGCGAGCTGCGCCGCCCGGTCGTCAGCACGCTCCACACCGTCCTCGGCTCGCCCGATTCCGAGCAATTCAAGGTCATGAAGCAGCTCGACCGGTATTCCGAGCGTTTCGTCGTCATGGCCGAGCGCGGGCAACGGCTGCTCGGCGAGATCTACGGCATCGATCCGGCAAAGGTCGACCTCATCCCCCACGGGGTGATCGACATGCCCTTCGTCGATTCGAATTTCTACAAGGACTGCTTCGACGTCGAGGGCCGGACCGTCCTGCTGACCTTCGGGCTGCTGTCGCCGAACAAGGGCGTCGAAAACGTCATCGAGGCCCTTCCCGCGATCCTCCGAAAACACCCGGACGTGATCTACTTCGTCGTCGGCGCGACCCATCCGAACCTCCTCGCCGGCGGCGTCGACGAGTACCGCGACCGGATCGTCGCGCTGGCCGCGGAGCTCGGCGTCTCCGACCACGTCCGCTTTCACAACCACTTTGTCTCGCTGGACGAGCTCAAGGAGTTCATCGGTGCTGCCGACGTCTATCTCACACCCTACCGGCACGAGGAACAGATCACCTCCGGCGCGCTGGCCTACGCCTTCGGCGCCGGCAAGGCGATCATCTCGACCCGCTTCTGGCACGCCCTGGAACTGCTCGGCGACGAGCGCGGCATTCTGGTCCCCTTCGACGACCCGGCGTCCATCTCCGAGGCCGTGCTCGGCCAACTCGCCCACCCGACCCGGATGATCGCCATGCGCAAACGGGCCTGGAAGGAAGGTCGCTCGATGATCTGGCCCGAGGTCGCCCGCCGCTACATGGACAGCTTCGACCGCGCCCGCGCCAACCTCAGCGTGCCGACCGCCGACACCGTCCGGAAACGCAAGGACGACGGCTGCCAGTACCCCGTGCCGGCACCGAACCTCGAGCACCTCTTCCGGATGAGCGACCACACCGGGATCTTCCAGCACGCCATCTACAGCGTGCCCAACTACCACGAGGCCTACTGCACCGACGACAACGCCCGCGCCTTCATCTACACCGTGCTACATCAGGAGGAACACGGCACCGACCCGGAACTCGACCGCCTCGCCTGCTCCTACCTGGCCTTCCTGTGGTATGCCTTCGACGCCAACACCCGGCGCTTCCGCAACTTCATGAACCACGGGCGGAAGTGGCTCGAAAGCAAGGGCTCGGAAGACAGCCACGCCCGCGCGCTGTGGGCCGCCGGAACCGCCCTCGGCCGCTCGGGCAACGAGGGCTTCCGCAACCTCTCCGCACTGCTCTTCCAGCGCGGCCTCGGCCCGGTGAAGCACTTCAGTTCGCCCCGCGCCTGGGCCTTCACGCTCATCGCCATCCACGAATATCTGCGCTCCTTCGCCGGCGACCGCACGGTCGAGGTCATGCGCCGCATCCTCGTCGGCCGCCTCGTCGATCTCTTTCGCGCGAACTCGGGCCCCGGTTGGGTGTGGTTCGAGCGCACCGCCACCTACGACAACGCCAAGCTGTCCCACGCACTGATCGTTTCGGGGCAACCCGAAGCGGTCGAAATCGGGCTCGCCTCGCTGCGCTGGCTGATCGACAGCCAGACCGCCGAGGGCGGCCAGTTCTCCCCCATCGGCTGCCACGGCTTCTGGCCGCGCGGAGGCACCAAGGCGCGCTTCGACCAGCAACCGGTCGAGGCCCACGCCACCATCTCCGCCTGCATGGCCACCGCCGATCTCACCGGCGACCCGGCCTGGGCCGCCGACGGCCGCCGCTGCTTCGAGTGGTTCCTCGGCCGCAACGACCTCGGCATTCCGCTTTACGACGCCACCACCGGCGGCTGCCGCGATGCCCTGCTGCGCGACCACCTCAACCAGAACCAGGGTGCCGAATCCACCCTCGCCTTCCACCTCTCCCGCCTGGAGATCAGCCGCTGCGGCGATCCGGCCAAAGCCTCTCGCACAAGCAAACCCACATGCCCACTCCCCACCCCGTGAACGCCGGGATCAACATCCTCCCGGACAGCTCACGCGTCATCGTCCGCTCTTTCATCCCGGCCGATCAGGAATCCGTCCTCCGCGTCATCGAGCGGGCGATGGACCTCTCCGAAGCGCAGATCGCCGAAAGACTCGCCCATCTCCACGAACACTTCGACCGACGCCACCCCGCGCTCACCGATGCATGGCAGGAACACTACCAGCACATCCGCCACCTGGTCCCCCACGAGTCCTCGCTCACCCCGCAGCGCCGCCTCTACCTCGGCGCTCTTTTCTCAGGCGAATACGCGCTGGAGTCCGCCGCCTTGTTCAATCCGTCCATCACCCCCCACCCCGATCAGAACGGGCTCCCGGCCGGCTCCCTGCGCTTCATCATGAGCCTGCGGGCTGTCGGCGAGGGTCACATCTCGTCCATCGCCTTCCGCTCGGGGGTCGTCGGGGCCGACGGCAGGATCGACCTCGATCCGCGCCAAAGCCTGCCCTGCGCCCCCCGGCTCAACCCCGACCCGAGCTTCCGCCGGTCGGTGTTCTTCCGGAAACTCAACGACATGGAATTCGACAGCCCGTGGACGCGGGCGCTGATCGACTCCCTCGGCGACACCTTCACCCGCAGCGAGCTCGACGCGGCCCTGCGCACCGCCTGCGGTTCGACCCGGCGCGACTCCCGCAAGGCCAAGCACACCATCGAGTGCATCCGGTGGCTCGCCACCATCAACTACGAGGTCCATTTCGAACCCGAGGTCGAACTCTCCCGGCGGATCATCTTCCCGAACTCGCCCCTCGAAAGCAACGGCATCGAGGATGCCCGCTTCGTCCGCTTCACTGACGACGACGGCACCATCACCTACTACGCCACCTACACCGCCTACAACGGTCGCGCCGTCCTCCCCCAGCTTTTGGAAACCCAGGACTTCCTCAACTTCCGCGCCCGCTCCCTCACCGGCCCCTCGGTCCGGAACAAGGGCATGGCCCTCTTCCCGCGCCGGATCCAGGGCAGGCACGCCATGATCTCGCGCCGCGATGACGAGAATCTCTACCTCATGCTTTCCGACGACATCCACCGCTGGGATGACTCGCTCCTCATCCGCCGCCCGTCGGAAGCCTGGGAGGCCGTCAAGATCGGCAACTGCGGCTCCCCCATCGAAACCCCCGCCGGATGGCTGCTGCTCACCCACGGCGTCGGTCCGATGCGCCGCTACTGCATCGGTGCCATGCTGCTCGACCTCAAGGATCCCTCCATCGTGCTCGGACACCTCGCCGAACCGCTCATCGAGCCCGACGAACCGGCCCGCGACGGCTACGTGCCCAACGTCGTCTATTCCTGCGGCGGCCTCGTCCATGCCGGGAAACTCGTCCTTCCCTACGGCCTCAACGACACCTCCACGACCATCACGACCATCGAGCTGGATTCCATCCTCTCGGCCCTCGATCCCGGTCGCGGCTGAGCCCCGCGACTGCCGGAAAGCCGACTCTTTCGCAGCCGCACCCCGACCACGGCCACAAACGGCCCGAAGGGTCATCGGCACATCCCCCCGGCGCAGGGAGAGAGCCACCGCCCGAAAAAAGAATAAGAATCATTCTTGCCAGGAATTGGAATCGTTCTAGGTTCCCGCCGCCCACCCATGGTCAGCGACGATTCCAACCTCCACCCCGAGCCCTCCGGCAAGATGCCGGCGGAAATCAACGGGCTGCGGATGACCCGCCAGCGCTGGGAGACCTACCGGCTGCTGATGACGCAGAAGGATCATCCGACGGCCAACGACGTCTTCCGGCGGATCCAGAAGCGACTGCCGAACATCTCCCTGGCGACCGTTTACAACTGCCTCGAGGCGTTGGTGAAACACGGCATCGTCCGGCAGGTGAATTTCGACCGCGAACCGTCGCGATTCTGTCCGAATCTCGCCGAGCACGGTCATTTCCACGACGAGTCCAACGGCTCGATCCACGACGTGACCTTCAAGCCCGGCATCGACCTCTCCGAGGTGCTCGACCTGCCCGAGGGCACGGTCATCACCGACATCGAACTCACCCTCCGCGGCAAGCTGCCCACGACCAAGATCTGAAATTCCCCAATCTGAAATCCGAAATTCCATGTCCCTGAAAATCAACAAGCTCCACGCACAGCTCGAAGACGGCACCGCGATTCTCAATGGTGTCGACCTCGAAGTCCCCGCCGGCGAAGTTCACGCCATCATGGGCCCGAACGGCTCCGGCAAGTCCACCCTTTCCAAGGTCGTCGCCGGCCATGAAGGCTACGAAGTCACCGGAGGAACCGTGGAACTCGACGGCGTCGACCTGCTGGAGATGGAGGTCGACGAGCGCTCCCGCGCCGGCGTCTTCCTCGCCTTCCAGTATCCCGCCGAGGTTCCCGGAGTCTCGAACGCCAACTTCATCCGCGCCGCCCGCCAGGCCCGCCTGCCCGACGGCGAGGAACTCGATGCCGTCGCCTTCTACAAGGAACTCTACGAGAAGATGGACCTCCTCGAGATGGACCGGAAGTTCACCGGCCGCGCGGTCAACGAAGGCTTTTCCGGTGGTGAGAAGAAGCGCAACGAGATCCTGCAGATGCTGATGCTCGAGCCGAAGTTCTGCATCCTCGACGAGACCGACTCCGGCCTCGACATCGATGCGCTCAAGATTGTCGCCAAGGGCGTGAATGCCATGCGCTCGCCGGATCGCGGCATCCTTCTGATCACCCACTACCAGCGACTGCTCGACTACATCGAGCCCGACCACGTCCACGTCATGGCCGAAGGCCGGATCGCCCGCTCCGGCGGTCCCGAACTGGCCCGCGAACTCGAGGAGAAGGGCTACGACTTCCTCAAGCAGCTCGCCACCGCCTGAACCCGTGGCGGCGGATTCCATCCGCCAAGCCCCTGAATCCATCTGAATTTCCCATGACTTACGACGCCCCAGCAACCACTCCCGCCATTGACGAGGAAACCAAGGCCGCGCTCGACATCGACCGCAGCAAGGGAGACTTCCGCTTTCCCGAGAAGCACAAGTTCGACGCCGGACGCGGTCTCACCGAGCGCACCATCGACTACATCAGCGACGTCAAGCAGGACCCGGACTGGGTGCGGGAGTTCCGCCACAAGGCGCTCAAGGTCTTCCGCGACAAGCCCATGCCGACCAATTGGGCCACCGAGGACCTGAACAACATCGATTTCGACAAGATCCGCTACTACCTTTCCGACGGCGAGAAACCGAAGCGTTCGTGGGACGAAGTGCCCGACGAGGTCCTGCAGACCTTCGAGCGCCTTGGTATCCCCGAGCAGGAACGCGCGTTCCTCGCCGGGGTCGAGGCCCAGTATGACTCCGAGGCCAGTTACTCCAACATGAAGGAGGAACTGACCAAGAAGGGCGTGATCTTCGTCAACTCGAGTGAAGGCCTCAAGGAGCACGAGGAGGTTTTCCGCCCCTGGTTCGGCAAGGTGATCCCGACCGGGGACAACAAGTTTTCCGCGCTCAACAGCGCGGTCTTCTCCGGCGGATCCTTCATCTACATCCCCAAGGGCGTGAAGCTCGAACAGCCGCTCCAGGCCTACTTCCGCATCAACTCGGAGGACTTCGGCCAGTTCGAGCGGACGCTGATCATCGCCGACGAGGGTGCCGAGGTGACCTACATGGAAGGTTGCACCGCGCCGAAGTTCGAGACCGCCACCCTGCATTCCGCCGTGGTCGAACTGGTCGCCCTCAAGGGTGCCAAGATCCAGTACATCACGGTCCAGAACTGGAGCAGCAACGTCTTCAACCTCGTCACCAAGCGCGGTCTGGCGATGGAGGATGCCGAGGTGCGCTGGATCGACTGCAACATCGGCTCGCGCCTGACGATGAAGTATCCCGGCGTGATCATGCGCGGCGAACGCGCCCGGGGCGAGGTCGTCTCGATCGCCCTGGCCAACAGCGGCCAGCACCAGGACACCGGCGCCAAGATGATCCACGCCGCCGACAACACGACCTCGAACGTCGTCTCCAAGTCGATCTCGGTCGGCGAGGGTCGCTCGACCTACCGCGGTCAGGTCTCCATCCCGAAGAAGCTCAAGGGCTGCAAGAACAACACCGAGTGCGACGCGCTGCTGATCAACACCAACAGCCGCACCGACACCTACCCGGCGATCACGGTGAAGGGCAACCGCCACGCGACCCAGCACGAGGCCAGCGTGTCGCAGGTCTCGGAGGAAATGCTGTTCTACATGCAGCAGCGGGGCATCGACGAGGGCCACGCGATGTCGCTCGCCGTCAACGGCTTCATCAATGACCTCGTGCGCGAGTTCCCGATGGAATACTCCGTCGAACTGAAGCGCCTGATCGACCTCGAAATGGAAGGCTCGGTTGGTTGACCGCGGTGCCGGTTGTGAAATCGGCTTTCATTTCCACCGATTACTTGTCACATCCCCATGTCCATTCTAGCAGAACCCCCGATGTCGATCCTTGAATCCCCGCCCGAAACCGAGGCGGACCTTCCCGCATGGTTCGCCGAGCGCCAGCGCTCCGCCTGGCAGCGCTTTCTCGAAACTCCCGCCCCCACCCGCAAGGACGAGACCTGGCGCTTTTCCAGCCTGAAGCAGCTCGACTTTTCCGGCTACCGCAACGACGTCGAGGTGCCCGAAGATACCGGTTCGCTGATCGAGCGTTCGTCCGGCCTCAAGGATCCCGCCGCCAAGTTCATCTTCGTCAACGAGACGCTGATCGAGATCGACTCGAAGCTTCCCGACGAGGTCATCTGCCTGCCGCTCGCCGAGGCCCTGCTGCTGCATTCCGACCTCGTCGAGGCCCATTTCATGAAACAGGACACGCGGCTTGGGTCGACCAAGTGGACCGCCCTGCACGAGGCGCGCGTGAGCAACGGTCTCTTTGTCCACGTCCCCGACAACGTCGAGGTAGCGGGAACGATCGAGGTCTTCCACTGGCTCGCCGGCGACCACGCCGCGATCTTCCCCCACACGCTCGTCGTCACCGGCGCCAACGCCAAGGTCCGCGTGGTCGATTACTTCCGCTCGGCGGATGACGCCGATTCCGGCCTCTGCATCGCGGTCAACGACCTGATCGCCGGCGAAGGCTCGAAGCTCGACTACCTCGCCATCCAGGCCTTTAATGAAAAGACGCGGGTCGTCTCGGTCAACGAGACCGGCGTCGCCAGGGACGCCTCGACCACCGGCTTCGTGCTCAACACCGGTGCCTCGTGGGCCCGCAACGAATCGCTTTGCCGCCTCGAGGGCGAGGGCTCCCGCTCCGACATGCTGAGCGTCAGCGTGCCGGCCCGCAGCCAGGAGTACGATCAGCGCACCTTCCAGCACCACGTCTCGCCCGGGGCCTTCAGCGACCTGCTCTACAAGAACTCGCTCTACGACAAGTCCCGTACCATTTTCTCCGGACTGATCTTCGTCGACGAGGGGGCGCACCGCACCGACGCCTACCAGACCTGCCGCAACCTCTTCATGAGCGAGGATGCCGAGGCCAACTCGATGCCCGGCCTCGAGATCAATGCCGACGACGTGAAGTGCTCCCACGGCAGCACCAGCGCCCAGATCAGCGACGAGGAGATCTTCTACCTCCAGACCCGCGGCATCGATCCGGTCCGTGCCCGCCAGCTCATCGCCCGCGGCTTTTCCGTGGAGGTGATCGAACGCCTCGGCGACGAGGAGATCGAGGCGGTGGTCCTGCGCTACCTCGACGACAAGTTCGCCCACCTCGCCCGCGGCGGGGCGTGACGCGGTCGCGGAAGGCATCCGCCAAACCGAAGGCTTCCATTCAGGGACCGCGACTCGACAGGTCGCGGTCTTTCCGTATCCACCGAGCGCCTTTGCACACACAACCGGCGCATGACGCCGGGAAGAAATCAGGGCACGGTCACGATCCTCACAAACAGCCTGCCGGGATTCCCCGGCGGTGAAACGAGCGCAACGGTCTCCCTCACCCCGAGAACCGAGGGTCCGAAGTCGTAGGTGACATCGGTGTTGAACCAGTCGACCAGGTTGAGACTCCACTCGACCCGCATGTAGGCGGGCGGGAAGCTGTCCGAAAGCGGGAAGGTCAATTCGCCTCCCGAGGGATCGACCTTGACGAAGGTCATCGGGGGAGGGTCCTGCATCGTCGCCGATCCGCCGAACAGCATGTCGAAGATGTTCGACTGCTTGTCCCCGTCGGGGTTGGCGTCCATGCCCCAGACGGTGCTTTCCTGGGCCGGATCATTGAGCACGGCAGGCGGAAACTGGGTCGCCGCCCACACCTGATACAGCCCCGCCAGCCCGGGACCGGCCGTAACGTCGATCTGGAACACGGCGGAGTTGGTCCGGGAACCGAGCGGATTGACCGCATAAACCACCAGCGCGTAATCGCGGCGCTCCGTGGAAGTCGGGGTGCCACTGAAGCTCCCCGTCGCAGGATCGAAGGCAAGCCAGCCATCCAGCGGCAGCGGACTCCCATCGGAAAGCTCCACTCCGAGGGTGAGTTGGTCGGGGTAATTCGCATCGCCGAAGGTCTCGCCCGGCAGGGTGAACCCGAACAGTTCATCCTGGTTCGCCACCAGATTTTCGAGCGGCATCACCAATTGGGGGCCGAGGTCATACTGGAACTGATAGACGCTTGCCGAGCCCGCCGAATCCACAAGGCTGGGATTCTCCCCGTCCCGGATCGCTCCGACCACTCCGGTGAAGTCATCCAGAGCAACGGCGTGACCGAAGCGATCGGAGACGCTGATGTCGTTCGGAACGTAGCGGTCGATCTGGTTCCATGACGGGGAAGCCGCGGCGTCGAAGCGGAAGACATCGACCTCGCCGCGTCCCGGTTGCGTGTATCCCGGGGATCCAACCATGAACAGGTCGCCCGAAATCGCCACCGCATGTCCGAAATGGAGCGTACTGGAACCATCGAACGCCGAGAACTTCTGCACGAGGCCCCACTGGTCCGCACCTCCCTCGTTCCGTTCGTGGATCCGGGCACCACCGGCAACAAAGTTCGCGTCGGCCGGGTCGCCGGAGTAGGTTCCGGCGTGAATGCCAATCGCCAGGCGATCCCCGGAAAGAGACACCGAGAATCCGTAGCCGGAGAAACTCGATCCATCAGGTCCGGTGAAGTCATCCAGCCTCAACAGTTCCACGAAGGGATCGGTGAACGAGTCGCGGGTGAAGACGTATGCCGCTCCGTAGTTGCGACCCGAAATCCCCGCATCGAGGTTGGCCCCCGGTGATCCGACGACCACCGTGTCCCCCTCAATATCGAGAGACTCACCGAAGCGCTCAAAGTCATTGAGAACAAAGACATTCACCCGGTTGTCCGCCGCCACGAGGGTCTCGCCCGCGGTCCAGTTCCCGAGTTGGCGACGGAACACGAACGCACGCCCCGACCGGGGAGCTCCCGGAAGGTTGGCCCGGGGGGCACCCACCAGCAGGGTGTCCCCGTCAATGGCCACCGCGGCACCGAAGGCATCACCCCCTCCGGCATTTACCGTGGGCGGGAGAAGCTTGGCCACCTGCGACCACGCGTTCGGATTGATCGCATCGCGCTCGTAGACATAGACGGCACCCGACCCGGGACCGGCGGCGTCCTCACCGGGGGCCCCGACCACGATCACGTCTCCATCGATGGCGACCGCCTCGCCGAAAAGGTCATCCGACTGGGCATCAAGCGCACTCAACTCGGCGACCTGACCCCAAGGCAGACCAAACCCGGAATTCTCCTCGTAGACGTACGCCCGGCCCTCGTTGGTTCCCGCACCGTCGCGAAGCGGCGAACCGACGACCAGCGTGTCGCCGCTGACCCCGATACTCTCTCCGAACTCGGCGGCAAATTCCGACTGATCGACTCCGGTCGGATCAAGCGGCAGCAGCCGGTCCACCTCGCCGTGCAGAATGATCACCGTCGTCAGCGCATCGACGACCGGCGGGGCAAATCCATCATCGACCGAGATGGTGAATTGGGCCGTCTCCGAAGACTCGGGGGTGATCCGGTCACCCGGAGTCGGCGTGAACAGAAGCGCGCGAATTGCGGATGACACCGCGGCGGGCGTACCCCCCATCACCCAGGTTCCCGGTGTGGTTTCAATGAACCCACCCAGCTCCGAAAATCCACCCTTCGCCGGATCATCGATCTGGACGGTGACGGTCTGGGCCTGGAGCTCAAGGTCGTCGACATCGTTGATATCGACCCCGCTGAACGGCCGGATCGAGGTGAATTGATAGAGCCGCTGTCCGCCGACCGTGCCGGTCAGGACGGGCGGATCGTTGACCGGGGTGACGGTGGTCACCGCCGTGTCCACGATCACCGGGGAGGCCACGAAGCCGTCGTCCATGCTCACGGAGAACAGGGTGTCCTCCGTGGTTCCCACGGGAATGCGGTTGATGGTCGGCGTGAACACCAGAGCCCGCAGTGCGGCGGTGATCTCCTCGGCCGTGCCGACAAACTGGAGCACACCCGGCGAAAGCTCGGTGCCGCCACCGACCAGCGTGCCCCTGGCAGGATCGTAGGTCACGGTCAGCGTCACCTGCTGCAGTCGCTGCTCGTCGTACTCGATCACGGTCGCGTTGGCGAAAGGATTGCCCTGCATCGTGTCGTTGACCCCGCTCGGATCCGCACCGATGAGCATCGGTTCGTCATTCACCCCCGTCACCGTGACCGAAATCGACGCGGTGTCCTCATCCTCGAGCGTGGAGCGGACATCCACGACCGCGAGACCCGGGTAGGTGCAATCCCCATCGTCGGCCACCCGATAGGTCAGGTGCGCGAAGCCGATGAATCCGGCATCCGGCGTGAACTCCACCTTGCCATCCACCACCGTGGCGGTTCCGGCTGAGGCAGGGACGACGTCGACCGGCTGCAGGGAAGTCAGGGAGAAATCCGCCTGCCCGGGCTCCGGTTCGGCGGGGAAGGCCGCACGGAGCACCCCGTCGTTGGCGGTCACATCGAGGGATACCGGTCCGCCTTCCGCGAGGACGGTGAAGGCATCGTCACTCACGCTGACGTCGCCCACCTTGACGATCACCTCGCCCTCGCCGGTTCCGCCGAGGCCGTCCGAGACGAAATAAGTGAACCGGATACTCCCGACAAAGCCGGGCACCGGAACGTAGATGAGATCGGTGCCACTGATCTGCAGGGATCCCCCACCGGGAGCACGCGCGATCCCGGCAGTGTAGCCATCCTCCAGCAGCAGCCGGTTGAGCACGACGATCTCGTCGCCGGTCGCACCGGTGTCGATCAGATACTGGGTCGAAGTCCGCAGGGTCACCCCCTCGAAGCGGGTGGCGTCATGGATCGAGGCACCTCCCTGAAGCAGGGCGTTGAATTCATCCGCCATCGCCTGGCGAATCGCCGCCTCGTCCGCGGACGGGTTGCCGAACAGCACCTGCGACGCCGGAGAGAACTGCGACCAGAGGAAGCCACTCAGATTGGTGTCCTGAGCCGTGAGCGTTGCCGCGAAAGGCAGCGGGTCCGCGAAATCCGAAGGCAGGAAGAGGAAGGATGAACAGACATTCACCACGGCGGGCGAGACACCGCTGATCGTCCAACCGGCAGGACTTGCCGGCAGCACGCTGTCATTGACGAGCACCGGGAGCAGCGTCCCGGTCGAATCGCTGCGGACGTCGAAGCGGTCGTCGTTGGTTTCCAGGTCACGGACTCCGACCCGGTCGATCACCTGGATGCTGATGGTCCCCTCGGCACGCCCGGTGCCGCCCGAGGAAATTTCGTAGGTGAAGGTCTCGACGTAGGATGGAAGGCTCGAATTGTCGGGCGAGGGGGTGTAGCTGAGTGCGGCACCGTCCTCGATGATCTCGAGCATCCCACGGCTCACCGGGTTTCCGGCATTGCCGGAGTCAAGCCCGGTCGCGGTCACGAAGAGCAGTTGGCCGGCATCCGGGATGACGCGGTCGTTGAGCAGCACCGGAAGCCGGTTCGCCGCACTGCCTTCGTAAACCAGGAAGTCGTCATCCGCCGCCACCATCGCTCCCGCAGTCACCCGCACCGAAACCCGGGCGGTGTCGCTGTCGTCACCATCGGTCGCGGTGTAGGTGAACGACTCGGTGCCGCTGAAGCCGGGTGCCGGGGTGTAGACGAGATAATCCTTTTCCCCGGGCGGCGCGTCGACGATCTCGATCGTGCCACCCTGATCCGGACCGTCCGGCCCGGCACCAATCGACGAGATCGAAAGCTCGCCGGGCAATGGCGACAACCGCAGATCGTTCTGAAGGATGTTCAGTTGGTTCTCCGAACTGTCGGTCTGGACCGTGAAATAATCACTGCTGGCCCGGACACCGTTCGAAATCACCACCACCGTGACGAGTCCACTGGAAGTGCGACCACTCGAGTCGACCACCTGATAGGTAAAGTCCGCCTGTCCCGTCTCCCCTTCGGCCGGATCGAATTCAAGGCTGAGGTCATCGCTCGCCACGTCCATCGTCCCGAGAGCTGCTGCCGCGGGATCGGTGGTGCTGACGCCTGAGATCGTGACGCCGCCGGTGCCTCCCTGGAGGACGTTGTCGTTGGCGAGGACGTCCAGTTCAGCCACCACGTCACCGGGACCCGGGCCGGTCTCATCGAAGCGAATGCTGAAAATGTCGGGGTTGGTTACGAGGTAGCCGACGCTGACCGTGACCGCCGCGGTCTTCGTGCCTCCATATCCATCGGCCACCGTGTAGGTGAAGCTGTCATCCCCAAGGAAGCCCGGGTCGGGCGAATAGCTGAGCGCATCGCCGTTGACGATGATCACCGACCCGTTGGACGGACCATCCTGAGTCGAGATGATTTCAAAGTCCTCCCCGTTCGCCGGCAGGACGTTGTCGTTCTCCAGCACGTTCAGCGTGTTGCTCGTGCTTCCGGCCGGCACGCCGAAGCTGTCGGCGCGGGCATTGAGGGTCTCCCGGCGATCGACCACCAACACGGTGACGGTCGTCTCGCCCGTCGCGCTTCCACCACCGGACATGCGATAGCTGAAGGTCTCGGTGTAGGGAAAGATGACCGCCGCCGGCGAAGGCGTGTAGCGGATCTGGCCGGCCTCGACCACGGCCGTGCCGCCTTGGTCGGGATTCGCGGTGATCGCATCGAGACTCAGGGGCGCCCCGGTAGCCGGGATGATGCTGTCGTTCGCCAGCACATCCAGGAGCGGTGACTGGGTCGTCGCCACCGTGAACGCGTCCGGATTGGCACGAAGGTTGCCGTTGAGACGGTCGATGGTCACCCGCGCCGTCACCAGCGCGGTGTCGCGATTTCCAAGGTCATCCTCAATCGTGTAGGTGAAGAACTCATCACCCACGAAGCCGGTTTCCGGCGTGTAGAGGATGGATTCGTCGCCATTGAGGCTCACCGTGCCGCCCGCACTCGGGGGACCCACCGCGACGATCGAGCGGGAGGTCGCCAGGCCGTCGAGGCTGGTGTCGTTGACCAGCACCCGGAGTTCGATGTCCGAACGGTCGACCTCGACGCGGAAGATGTCATCGTTCGCAAACAGGTGGCTGCCGTCGAGAAGGGTGTAGTCGAAGGTGTCCACATACGACTGGTCGGCGGCGAGGCCTTGGAGCGTGAAGTTCGGCGCTCCGGACGGACCGGCGAAGACCGAGGCGCGCGGATCGTAGAGGAAGGTGCTGCTCAAGGCCTGCCAGGTCCCGCCGAGACCGGCGTTCGCCGGATCGAAGGGCACCGGGATGGCGAACCGATCCTCATCGAGGCGGGTCGCCAAATACTGCCCGGTCAGCGGGCCACTCGAGGGCAGGACCACTTCCTGACCGGTTTGCAGGCCGTGCCCGACCGAAACGATCGCGGTCGAACCGGGATCCCCGGTCACCCCGCCCATCGAGGAGATCTGGCCACCACGATTTTCGAGCAGGTAGTCGACCCGGGCCCCGAAGACGGTCGTCGCCAGATCCTCCTGCGGGCGCACAAATCGCCGGTTGTCCGGCAAGGTCCCGTTCTGGTCGATTTCGACACCATTGTCGATGAGCCCTGAAGGAAGCACCGTCAGCAGCGTCTTTTCGTCCACGGTGTAGGTCGCGGGCGATGCCACCGGAGTGTCATTGCGCCCCTCGACCATCACGATGAAGGTCGTCGGGACCGTCGCGATGCCATCGGTGACGTTGACGGTCACCACATCGATCCGCCGTTCCTTGAACGCAAGCGCTTGAAGTTCCGGTGATCCGGTGGGGTCATAGGTCAGCACGGAGGCGTCCCCATTGAGGCGGATCGCCGCCTGGAGAGGGCTGGTTTCCTGTCCCGGACCGATGGCCAAACTCAGCTCGTCGTTCGTGTCGACCTCGCCGTCATTGTCGAGGAACCGTGATTTGGGGAGTTCGAGTGCGGCGTCCTCGTGTGTCCAATCGACCCCGGGAATCACGACAAAGTCACTGTCGGCCGCCCCCTCGGGACGAACCGTGAGGTTGACCGTTCCGGGTCCGGCGGGTGCCGGCAACGAATAAAGCACGGTGGCGTTGCCTGCGGTTTCCGGAAGCGTGGAGCCCGCCGGGACAAACGGTAGGAGCACTGCGAGACCGGGGGGATCGTCGGTCGGGACGGGGTCGTCGTTCACCCCGTCGACCTCGACCGTGACTTCTGCCAGCGAGACCGCACCCGAGGTGTCCTCGACCGCGTAGAAGAAGGTGTCGGTGATGCTCTCCCCATCGGCGAGTGCATTGAGCTCCGGAGAGCTTCGGGAGTCGAAGATCACGTTCGTCTGGGTCCGGTCGGCACGGATCTCCAATTTGACGACTGCATCGCGGAGGCTCGTCGTCTGGAAGCGGTTGCTGTCATCGAGCTGGGTCCACAAAGCCTTGGGGCCCGCCACGGGAGCTTCGCTATCAACAAAAGTCACCGGGATCGTGAAGGTGTCCGGGAAAGCCGGGTCAACGCTCACGACATGGTAGGCGTTGTAGGAAGGGTGCCCCACATAGCCGGAGATCAGGATGGTCTCGCCATCCGAGATGCCATGTCCCGGACTCGTCACCGTCACCGGGCTTTCGCCCGGAGTGCCGGTGAAATCCGTGATGTCCGCCGCCTGGCAGACGCCGACGAGGCGCAACTGCGTGAAGGGTTGGTCGTTGGTATCCGGGTCCGAGTCATTGCTCAGGAGGCCGCCGGTGAAGGCCGTCCGCGGCAAGGGGTAGAGCGCATCGGAATCGAGAACGGGCACGCTGGCGACCGGATCGGCGAAGAGGCGGAGCACCGTGTCCTCGTCGGTCAGGATCCCCGTGGAATCCGCAAGCGGTTGGGGTGGGTCGTTGCGACCGAGCACCACCACCTCGACCAGGGCCTGCGAGCGGTTGCTCGGCGGTGAAAAGACGATCTGCCAGGTCCCCGTCGTGGCTGCGGCACCCGCAAAAGGAACGCCGATGCTGAGTGTGTTGTCGTCGATTCGGGATGCTTGGAAAACGCCGTTGTAGGCGGCAATGCTGGATCCGGAGATCGTGACCTCACCGCCTTCGCTTCCGATCCCGTGAGCGGTGATCGTCACCGCGGTATTGCCGCCATCGTCGGCAAATCCCCCCACGGTGCCGGTCGTCACCACCGTCGAGCGTGGACTCGGCATGCGGGATCCGATCAACCAGGTGCCGGGTGCGCCGGTCGGGGTAATGAAGGGAAGATCGATGCTGAGCGTGTCGTCATCGAGGGTGCTCGCCTCGAACACCCCGTTGTATTCGAGCGTGTCCGATCCGGAAATCCAGACCGTGCCGCCGCCTGTTCCGAGGCCGTGGCCGGTAATGGTCACCGCCGTGTTAGGGCCCGGGGTGACCGTGTCGTCGGCGTAGCCGCCGACCGTTCCGCTCCGAACCACGGACTCCCAGGTGCCTGATGTCTGGGAAACCACGTAGTCGACATCAATCTCGAAGACGTCCGCATCGACGGTCGTCGCCACGAAGGTGTTGTTGTACGTCGGCACGTCGGAGCCGCTGATCTCCACCATTCCACCGGCCGCGCCGAGACGGTGTCCGGGTGCCGTCACCAGGGTCTTGCCGGCCCCGCCGTCGGCGTAGCCGGTGATCGCCCCGCCACCAACGTCGAGAATCGAGTAGGCGAAGGTGTCCGTGACCCGGGCGCCAGCGGGAAGGTAGTTGTAGGCCACCCGTGGATCATACTCGAGCGAGGTGCCGAGGAGCGGTGATGCCAGCGGGTCGGGATTCACCGTGACCGGGGCATCCGGCGGACTGCTGGCGAGGTTGATCGGGAGCGAGCCGTTTTCACCGCTCAGCACGGCCGTCAGACCGCTGTCGAGATCGACGATGTAGAGGCGATCGTTGCCGTCGGCATCGACGTCATTGGCGAGCACGTCGAGCAGCGAAACATCGTCCTCGTTGATCTCGATCCGGTCGGTGACCGCGAAGGGATAGGCGTTGGGCTCACCGAAGGGGGTGCCGGTTGCCGTGGCGCCCGGTGAAGTCACGGGGCCGTCCTTGGTCAGGTCGACGCCCCCACCCGGTCCTCCCTTGATCTTGCTGTTCGGCACGAAGGCCGCGCCCTGGGACTGCGGAGCGAGGGTGATCGAGTCGGTGTCGAAATTCCTCGGGGGTCCCGTGGGATCCGCCTGATTGACGAACACACCGACGTACTGGACCGACTCCACGACCCGGTGCGTCGGGCCGGAACCACTGGGCGGCAACGGTGCCAGCAGTTCGACCCTCCCTCGCTGATCAAGGCCGAGACCGAGATCGGGGGCGAGCGAGGAGGCACCCAGCACCGGCGTACTCGCGCTGGCCGCGATCACCGCCGTTGGGCTGGTCGCCAGGATAAACCCGAAGCCCGGCTGCACCACCAGCGGCGGGCCGCCGAACTCGTAGCGGACCACGCCGTTCACCCGGATCCGGAAGCCGGCAAGGTCCACCGCCGCCTGGTCCCGGGGATTGAAGAACTCGATGAACTCGAGCGTCGGATCCGCCGCGGAAAGGAAGATCTCGTTGACGATGATCCGTCCCAGGGAATCGGCATCCACCGCGCCGACATCCGCATCGCCTTGCCGCAGGACGCCGCGTTGGTCGAGCATCGACACGCCATCCGTCGCCGCGTCCTTGCCGTCGCTGGAAGGCAGCAGGCGGTAGCCACGCGTGGGTCCCTCGAGCGTCGCGATCGGAGCCAGTCCGGGCTCGGCGTTGCGTTGGTCCGTGGAATGTTTAAGGAAGTAGTTCTGCCCCGGATCTCCGCCCTGGATCAGCGCGGTCGTCGTGTTGTCGTCGGAAAGGTTGCCACCCTGCGACGAAATCTCACCCGCACCGGCCACCTGCAGGTTGCGGTCGCTGCCGTCGGCAAACAAGCTGTTGGTCAGCAGCACGTCGGTATTGCCGGCGTTGCTGTGGATGGCGCTTCCGTTCCCCGCCGCGTCGACGTTGGCGGCGAAGGTCGAATGGGTCACCGAGACCCGGAACGGAACCGTCGAGGTGTAGCTCTCGGCATAGATCGCGCCCCCGCCGTAGCCGGTCGGTGCTCCCTGGATGTTGCCGGAAAAGGTGCAGTTCTCGAACACGCAGACCAGATCGGTCCAAAGCGAGACCGCCCCACCTCCCTGCCCGGAGGAAACCACCAGCCGGTTGTTCTCGAACAGGACGCGTTCGGCACGGACGGAGCCCTCCTGCACGTCCACCGCGCCGCCCCAGCGACCCGCCACGCAGTCGGAAATGATGCAGTCCTCGAGGATGAGTTCGCCCGGACGGGTGGCCGGATCGATCCGACTGACCCGCACCGCGCCCCCCAGGTCGGCGAAGCCGCTGGAAAGCCTCAAACCCTTGAGCCGGACGGTCGCCTTGACCTGCATCAGCTGAATGTCATTGGCATCGGTATTGCCGTTCGCATTCGCGTCGCCGGAGATGGTCAACTTGTCCGGACCCGGCCCGAGCAGCGTCAGGTGACGATCCATTTCGAGCGGTCCATGGAGGGCGCTGAGCCGGATCACCGCCGGGTAGCTCGGCAGTGCGAAGGTGATGACGTCGTTGTTCTTCGCATGGAAGAGGGCATGGCGAAGGCTGCCTTCCGTGGTGGGATCATCCGCCACGTTGGTGACCATGAAGTTGCGGCTGTCGCTGATCAGGACGATCGGCAGGACCCGGGTCGTGATGTTCAGGACGGCGTCGCTCGCCGAGATCGTGAAGTCGGTCCGCCCGGGTTGACCCGGCGGGAACAGGTAGTCCGGGTTCGGATTGAAGACGATTCCCCGGATCGCGGTTTGGGCGTCCGGCGGGGTGCCGCTGAAGCGATAGATTCTGGGATCGGACGGATCGGGCTGCTCCCCCGGATTGAGGGTATCCTCATCGACGAAGCCACCCAGCGTGGCCGGATCGAACTCGCCCTTGGCGCGCTCGGCGAGCGTGATGGTCACGTCCACTTCGGAATTGTCGGTGATCCCGATCTTGTCGAAAGGGCGCGGACCGGTGGACGGATCGATCAAGGCCGGGTTCGTCGAAACTGGAAAGGCGACAGATCCATCCCAGGTAATGTTCGGGGATCCGTCCACCGAGGTCACCTCGATCCGGGTCTGGCTGTTGGTCAGGACGGTGGTCCCGTCATCGATGGAAATCGTGATGGTGACCGTCTCGCTTCCCCCTTCCCGCTGGCGATCCGGATTGGGTTGGAAACCCAGGTCCGCGAGCAGGTTGGTGATTTCCCCCGCCGTGCCCTGGATGACGCCATTCACCATGAGTGCGGCCGTGTCGCCGGTGAAACTTCCCTTCGCGATGTCGTCGAGGGTGATCGTGACGGTGAGTTCCTGGCCGGGGTCGGCATCGGAAACCGTCACATTGGCAAAGGGAAAGATGGAGTCGTTGGACGGGTCGTCGGTGATCCGGATCAGGCCGGTCGGAAGTCCCGAGATCTGCGGCGCGTCGTTGTCGAAGACGATCTCGAGAGTCACGGGGTCGGTCTGGGCAGCTCCCTTGTCGCCGCTCGGGTGGACATCGACCACGGACACGTCGAAGGTCGCATTGACGATCGCCCCCTGGAGGTTGGGCTGGAATTCAACGTCCTTGATCGACTCGGCCACCGCTGCCGCGTCGCCGGTGATCGGCGTGGCGGGGACCACCAGCGTGCCCCGGGAGGTGCCGGTCTCGTTCACGGTCACCTCAAAGGTCTCGTCCACATCCGGATCCGTCACGCTGAGCCGGAACAGCTTCCAGGTTCCGGAGTCGGGAATCGAATTCTGCGTCAGGGTGGCGGCGACTTTCGGAGGGTCGTTCACGCTCTGCACATATAGGGAGCCGCTCACCGGGCCGGCAGGACCCGCGCCCGCGATATCGGTGATCGTGACGGAGGTCACGAAGTCGTAGAGGTTGACCGGTCGGGTGTTCGGATTTGGCGTGAAGGTGAGGTCATCGAGGGCCGCCTCGGCCTGGGAAGGCGTCCGGTTCAGGCGGGTGAAGATCACGTTTCCACCCGAGGCCGACTGGAACCAACCCGGTGACGCGAAGGTCCCGTGGTCGAGAATCGCCTCGTCGATCGTGACCGTAACGTCGATCTGCTCGGGATCGGGCTTGTTGTGATCGACATCGCTCACCGTGATCGAGTCGAAGACCGCCACGGTGACGGCCGGCGTTCCTTCCGCTCCGGTGGGAGTATCCAGCATCGGCTGGCCGGCCGAGGCACCGGCGCTGCCGCCCTCGCCGAGGGTCCCGCCAAGTACGGGAGGGTCATTGACGGGCGTCACTTCGATCCGAACCAACTCGTCGGATCCTGACAACTCGCCATCGGCGATGGCCCGGATGGAAAAGGCGCTGATGATGCCATTTTCATTGGAGTCAGGGGTCCAGGACCATGTCGTGGTGCCGGCAAGAACGGTCCCGGTTGCCACGACGACCCCGCCACCGTCGCGAAGCGTACCCGAGGCAACCGACCTCAGCTGGAAACCTATATCACCCTTGGGTGTGGTGTCATCATTCACGTTCGACTTGCTCTCAAGAAGCGCACGAGTGATGGGAATCGCGGTGTCCTCATTAACCGGCCCCAAGTCGTCGACATTGGTAAGCGTCGGCGGAGCGGCGAAAGCGGGAGTCGCGAGGGCGACCAGCGCCAGGCAGGAAAGCCGCAGAAGTTTTCTGGAGTGTGTGTCCATGCGTCGGGGTGGAAAAATCGGGAATCAGCGGGAAGCGGCGGGGCTTGGGACCCCGGCGGGGCCAGTCGGAGCAACGGGTGGAGCGAGAGATTCGGAGGAGGCGGGAAGCTCGACCCCCGCCAGGGCGTCGGCGTCGATCGAGATCTCGGCCGCACTGAGAATGTCGGCCATGAAGTCCTGCTGAAGTTGCTGTCGCTTCGCGATCAGAAGGTCCTGATAGAGTCTCGCGGAGACCTTTTCGAAGGCCGGCAGCCCGCCCGGACGGCTGTCGGTCTTCATGATGACGTAGAAGCCTTCGGGGGCCTCGATGATCCCGCTCCGTGCCCCGGGCTCGAGGGAGCGGCCGACCTCGAGAATCGAATCGGGAACACGTGCGGAGCCGGCACCGGCCTCGATCCAGCCGATGTCTCCGCCGCGGTAGCGGCCCGCCTGGTCGTCGGAGTAATCGACCGCGATCGCACCGAACCCGCCGGCCGCCGGGCCGCGCCCGCCGGGTGCGGGATTGGCGTCACTCTTGGCGACTCCCTCCTCGAGCCGCGACCGGACTTCCGCACGATAGTCGTCCGGGCGTTTCTCGTCGGCTTCCAGAAAAAGGATGGCGAAGCGGTCGAGGTCCTTGGTGCCGAGCTCCGCACTGCGGTTCTCATACTCCTCGCGCAATTCCTCGTCGCTCACCTGCGCGTTGGCGACCGCCGGCTCGAGGTCGCGCTCCCGCAGGGCGGCAATCAACAGGTTCTCCATCCGGCGGCGGGTGTCCGGATCCTCATCGAAGCCTTCGGAACGGGCCTTGGCCAGCAGGGCCCGTCGCTGGATCAGCTCGTCCAGCAGCTCCTTCGTGGACGGAATCGCTTCACGCCGTTCCATCCGCCACTTCGCCTCCGCAAGCAGATCCGCCTCGGTGACCGGCTCGCCGGCGACCGTCGCGAGCACGGGCGATCCTCCCGCCGCGTCCGTCTCGGACGGCGGTTCACCACAGCCGGTGAGCAAAACGGGGGCCGCAAGAAGCATCGGCAGGATATGGAGCTTGGAAAACATCAGGTGCAGATCATTCGCCGGAAAGAAGGAGACGGACGCGCATGGCCGCCGTCTTGGCCTCGGACATCGGGCGCTTGGCCCGGAAGACCGCCGTCTCCGGATCATCCGGAGAAAACTCGTGGGTGATCTCCTCGACGAACTCGGGACCCGTATTCCAGGTGACCAGATCGTTGGTGTATTCGACCTGGTAGCGGAGGTCGGTGACCCCCGGCTTGCGGCGGAACGAAAGCATCAGGTGGTCACCTCCAAGCTCCGCCTTTGGCAGGCGCAGCCGCGTGTCCGCCGCATTCGGATTGAAAGGATCGACCGCAAATCCATAGCGCATCAGGAAGGACATCCCCTGCTCGGTGGAGCCGGAAAGTCCGCTCTCCGCAAGCCAGGCCGGATAGGTCAGGCGCTTCGGCACGATCACCAGACGGGCCAGCGGCGAAGCGATGGCGTAGGCCACGTCCGGCTTCAGGTCCATCCGGATGGTCTTGGCGCTGGCCCCCGAGAAATCGACGCCCGCCGTCGGGGTGAATTGAATCAGCTTGGTCGTCTGGCCGGCCGACATCGAGGTGAACGGGGTCACATACTGGTAGTCGACCCCGTTGACCGCGGTCCCCGTGAGGCGGAATTGAACGAAGACCTCGGGGGAGGTCAGCCCGCCCCGCCGCATCAGGACCGAAGCCGGAGTTCCGGTCTCGACGCCCGCAATGCCATCGAGCACCTCGAGGCTCAGCTGCGGCTTGAGGTCCTCGATCGCCATCTGGGCCGAGGACTGGCTGGAAATGAGGTAATCCGCCGAAGTCACGAGTGACAGGTGAACCTGTTCGTTGAACTCGACCAGCGAGTCGACGTAGGGGCGCACCCGAAGCTCGGCCGAGGCCGCCCCGGCAGGCATCACCAGGGTGCTTGGAAGGAATTCATAGTCCGAGCCGTTGGTCGCATTGCCCGTGAACAGTAGAGAGACATTGAGGCTGTGACCCAGCTCGCCCTCGCGTTCGATCGTGAAGACACCGTCGGCCGGGCCGTTCTCGCTGGCACCGGTATTCGTCGCGATCACACTGAGACGGGGCGGCATGCCGACGTCTCCCGTCACGAGATTCCCGGCATAGTAAAGGTTCACCAGGTCGGACGGTTGCAGCGGTGAGTCCAGCAGGCGGATCACGGCATCGGAGTAGCCCGTCGCCGTGCCGGCGGCCGAAATCTCAAGCAGGGCATCCGCACCGTCGCGCCGGATGCGAGCGTAGTCCGTCAACAGCAGTGACGGCCCGTCGAGCATCGGGCTGATGTCGATCGTGTCGCCGGCCGCGGGATCGAAGTCGGTGATGACGTCGACGGCGGTGGAAGCCGAAAGGAACAGAAATGCATCCGCGCCCGGCCCGCCTGTCAGCCGGTCCGCTCCGTCGGCACCCATCAGGAAGTCGTCCGCCGTTCCACCCGTGAGGATGTCATCGGCCGGGCCACCGAGAAAGATGTGGGCCGGATCGATGCCATAACTCTCGGCGTGGGCGAGTTCCTGCGACTCCGAGAGACCGGCCGTCGGGGCGGCGAATTGGTGTGGGCCGGCAGTCGCTCCGAAATCCACAATCAGGTGACCGAAATCGCAACCCAGCCGATGGCTTTCATAGCGAACCTTCTCGGCCGCCGTGAGCGCGACGGAATCCGCATCGGAGTCGAACAAGAGGATGCTCACCTCGCCGCGGGACTCCGCATGAGTGGGATCCTCGTCGCGAACGCCAACCTCGAACGGTCCAACCGTCGATCCCTCCTGGTGGTCGAAGCGAAGCCGGCCCGAACGCACATCCGCCAGGGTGAAGGTCGCCCCCGGCTCCAGAGCGGTCGCGGTCGGCTCCGGCAGTTCCGCGGCATTGCGTAGCACCAGCATCCCACCGGTCGGCAGCGAATGAAGCGTGAAGGTCAGCGAGTCGGCCGGCGTGTCGCTGTCCGCGACTTCAAGAGGAATCAGGGAACCACAATCCGCGTAGGCGATCACTTCCCGGGTCAGCAGCAACGGCTCGGTGGGGTCGCGCCCGGGATCCGTTCCGGCAAGGAACTCCGCGAGATTGTTCAGGCCGTTGCCGTTCGAATCGGTCAGGGCGTCGCTGCCATCCTGCTTGTCGAGGCCGTTGGCATCCTCCCACCAGTCGGGCATCCCGTCGCCGTCACTGTCGAGTTCCTCGGCGATGACCCCGAGGTCGATCCGCACGGCGCTCGCCCGCAAGAGTTGGTCCAGATCGAAGGCGGACGTCGCCGGCGGCAGGATCTCGGCCATGACCCCGTCGACCGTGATCTCGGAGTGAAAGGCCGGTGCCTCGGACGTGCCGAGCGGCACCGCGTTCGTCGTGGCCGTCTCGCCGAGCATGACCGCCTGATGGGGAACCCGGACGGTGTAGGAGAATTCGCCGCCACTCATCTCGGCCATCTCGCCAGCCAGCTGGATCGACGAACCATCCGGCTTCTGGATGGTCCAGAGGAGCCTGCCCTCGACCACGAGTTGCTCGGTGTTCGGGTTGCTGCGGTTGAGGACCCGGCCGTAGAGAATGGTCTCCGGTTCGGCGATGAAGGCATGCACTGCCGGGGCGGCGAGCCAAGCGCTCGCGACGCATGACGCGGCGAGCCGGAGTCCGCGGACCGGTTGGGAGATGTTCCAGAAATTCATGAGGAATCTTTTGGGTGTTGCAGCGAATGATCGGCTCAGCCGCCGCTCTGGCCGTAGGTGTCGAAGATGAGCTTGATGTCCGAGACCTGGTCGACGAAGCGGTCGAGACCGGTATCCGGATCGGCATTGAGCGTCGCACCCGGGATGATCAGGATCCACTGGGTGTTCCAGATCGAGCGTCCCACCAGGCGCGTGTCCTTGACGCCATCGCCAAGCTGGTCGGGGTAGGCCCGGAAGTCGGAGAAGCGGCGTTGCTCGCCGAGGCGGCCGTTGAGCGAATCGAGAAGCGGGATGTAGCCGCTCGCCTCGATGTCCGAATTCGAGGTCGGAAACGGCACCGGAATCGCCTGCTCGACGACCTTCCAGGTGCGCAACTCGTTGGGATCGGGGCTGCGGGAGACGCGCATGACGTCCAGTCCGGCCGGAACGAAGTAGATTCGCGGCGCTGCCGCAAGATCGTCGAGCACACCATCGGTCTGATAGCCTTCGAATGCCACGCCGAGGCCCGAGATCTTCGTCGCGAAGTTGCTCGTGCTGTAGGCCTGGTCGCCCCCGCTGAGCGGCTTGCCGAAGAAGTTCTTGCCCGAGGTGATGTCGGACGAGAAGCGGATCACGATGCCCGGCTGGGGAATTGCCCGGCCGGAGGCATCCGTCGCGGCAGCGAAGGGACGGCACTGGTTCCGGAACTCCGAGATCTGCCAGAGATCCTCGACGCGCGCCTTCTGGAGCTCCTGTTTCCAGACGGCATCCGGATCGGCTCCCGGGGATGGATACTCGTTGGCCGGAAGGTCCGGCTGGACCTCGCCGGAGGGAAGGATGCGCATGTATTCCTGGCGCAGCGAAATCTCGCCGGTCTCGCGCTGCGGGTTGTTGAAACCGAGCTGGCTGCGCTGCGAGTCGTAATTCTGCTTCAGTTGTCGCATCGCCAACTTCAGCGACCCGACCGTCCTGGCCTTGAGGATCCGGCTGTAGAACGGCGAGGCCGAAGCCTGGTCGGACGACGAATAGTTGGTCTCGTAGTCGTAGGCCGACGCGGCGAGATAGGCATAGCGGGCGGCGAGATCGAAGGAACTCCGGTAGGACTGGAGCGCATGGTTGCGCGAAACCCGGAAGGTCATGTCCTGATAGCGCTCGCGCTGGGTCTGGGCGGCGACCCGCTTGTTGAAGGCGGCCCGTTCGTCGACGAGACGCCCACCCTCATCGAGCAGCGTGCGGTAGCGGTCCGACAGCTCCCGGAGCACCTGGATCTCCTTGAAAACCGCCACCCTGAGGATGGCCTCGTCTCCGACCTGGTCTTCCAGCTCCTTGATCCACTCCTTGATTTCGAGTTCCCGGTCACGGTCGGCCGCGGCCAGCGCCAGTTCGTTCTCAGTGATATCGAGTGCGGTTTCGGCAACCAGCTTGGCGATGGAGAACGCCCCGTCGAATCCCTTGAGCACACTGCCCACCCCGACCTTCGAGAACAGGATCCCGGCCCGGGCGACGGACAGGGCATCCCCCGGCGAGACCGCAAGGCCCGCCGTGGGAAGGCTCCTTGGAATGCCCTCGCGGGCCGCGCCGAAGAGCTCGATGTTGAGATACTGGGCGAGGTCGTTGATCGTCTTGCCGGTCTCGATGGCCTTGATCACCGTGTTGGTCGCGAGCTTGACGCGGCTGAAGATTTCCTCGTTGCCCTGGTTCAGGCCCGAGGTGGTCAGGCGGGCATTGATCAGGCGCAGGATCCGCACCGTCTCGCCGCTCAAGGCATCCCACGCAGCCACCGCCTTGGCGATCTCCGCCTCCTGCTGGATCATCTGGTTGAGCAGGATCTGCAACTCGCCGGTCGCCCCGCGGGCTCCCCACTCGGGAGGCGCCTGGAAGGTGTAGCCGGCCGTCGTGATCGGCATCTGGTTCACGAAGTTCTCAAGCTCGACCTTCGGGTTGTCGAGGTCGGTGTAGTTGACCGCGAACAGGCCCGAAGTCGTATTGGCATCGTACTCGAGGTTGTTGGTGGCGTTGGCGAAGGTCGCATTGAACAGTTCGCGGAAGTTGACGCTGACATCCTTGAGTGCCGTCTCCTTGTTGAGGATCGAGCTGCCGCTGCCGGAGGGCGAGCTGGCGAGGTAGGCGTCATAGAGATCTCCCCCCGAAAGCGCCCCGTTGGCACCGTTGAAGGTGGCGAATTCGAGCACCGGCCGCGGCACGGTGTCGTAGTTGATCTCACGCACCGGCACATACATGTAGAGCCCGAGGTCCGGGCCCTCGTAGCCGGCCGGATAGAGCTTGCCGGGCCCGATGGTGCCCTCGTAGGGCTTGCCGAAAATCTTGATCAGCTCGTTGCGGTAGACGAGGTCCTCCTGAAAGGTCGAATTGCGGAAGTCGATCTCGGAGTTGCCGATCTGGCGGACCATGTTCGCCCGGACGTTCGCGGCATCCCAGCTCATCTCGGCGATCTCCAGCATCCTCTCGAAGCGGTCGTAGATCTGGTCGAAGTGCTGCTTGCCCTCGGTGCCGGCCCCGTATTCCCCGAAATATTCGAAGAGCGGATCGAGGTCGAACATCTGCGCTCCGGCGGCGATGCCCAAGGGGTTGTAGCCGCGGTCGGCCTGGTCGATGGTGCGCTGAATCGCGCTCAGGTTGGCGGAAACCACGCTGATGTCCGCGTTGGTCGTCCGGTCCACCTTGCGGATGCCTTCAAGCTCCTCGTTCGGATGCTCGGCCGGAAGCAGGGCATTGGCCGTGACCCAGTCGAAGTAAGCGCCCTGCCCGGCCCGGCGCGACCATTCGTCGACGCCCCATGCGCGGTCCGGATTCGAATCGGTGTAGCCCTGCCATTGGGCCTCGGGATCCGCGACGTAGCGGTCGCGGTAAGTCATCGCCACGATCTCACTGCCCGCCTTTGCCCGTGCGGCGGCGGCCTGGGCGAACTTCCTTTCATCAAGGAAGTCGACCGTGATCACGATGTCCTGCAGGTTGTAGCTTTCGGACCTCGAGACCCAGTTGAAAGAAGGATGGCGGAGCAGCTCATACTGGTTCCGGACCGCGGTCAGGTAGTGCCCCCACGCATCGCCGTGACCCTGCGGAAAGAGCACCATGGCATCATCTTCGTCCACGAAGCCGTCTTCAGTGACGTCACTGATGTCGTAGTTGGTGGCGTAGGCCGCCTCGCCCTCCCCTTTGGTGAAGTTCCAGAAAAGCCGGTTGTAAACCGGACGGGCGAAGAAGTCATCGACGCCGCGGAGCATCGCCAGTTCCTCGTCGATGGGTGAGGCGAGCTGGTTCTGGAAGGTGAAGACCGAGCTGGCCAGCGAACCGTAGTCGACGCTGTTGCTGCCGTGACCGATGGTCGGGTCGACCGCATCGCCGTAGGCCTCGTTCCCGAGCAGGGTGTAGAAGTCGGAGATCCGGGTCGAGGCAAGCTGCAGCGCGTTGGCAATCGCGGGCGTCGAGACCGGGCGCGACAGGTCGATACTCAGGCTACGTCCACGATTGAGAATGGTCTCGTAGAGTTCGATCAGCCCGACGTTCTCGATGACGTTCTTGTCGGGATTCAGTGCCACCGGACCCTCGTAGCGGGCCCCGAGCTGCGAGATCATGCTGGTGACCGTGGCGGGGTTGTCCCCATCGAAATCCCGGATGCGGGCCTCGTAGGGGTTGACCGCATCGAGCACCCGCTTGATCCATCCCTGGGCCAGCTGGGCCCGGAAGTCCTTGAAGCCGTCGAGATCGGCATCGACGAAGGGCTGCGAGTTGCCGGCACCGGCCCAGGTGAAGTTGACGCCGTTGGTGCCGTCCGGCTGGGGGACGTTCCAGTTGGTGCCGCTGGCGTTGTCGTTGTCGTGGCGGTAACGGCAGAACCAGAAGGTGTCGGCCAGCAGGGCTTCGGGAGCATTCGGATTTCCCTTCAGGGTGATCTGGTAGCGACCGAGGCCACGATTGCCACTCGGGTCGGGGAAAAGCTTCCAAGGGTTCGTCTGGCCGGCGGGAATCAGATCCGGTGGGGGCACGTTCAGGCTCCCGTCGTCCGGGCGATACCACCACTCGAAGACCAGCTGGTCGGCATTCGCGCCGAAGTCGCCGGTCGAGCGCAGCACGATGTTCTCATCAAACACGTTGTCGGAGAGGATCGTCTTGATGGCCCCGCGGTAGCGTTTCTTGCGGTCGACCTTGATGATGTGCGGGGTGATCGGCGAACCACCGAGCGCAGGATCGTTGTTCTCGACGACCGTGACCCAGCTTTCGTCGGGAAAGGGATCGCCGTTGCCCAACTGTCCGAGCGGGTCGAGGAAGCGGTCGTTCGGCACCAGGGCAAGGCCCGGACCGTAGGCACGCATCGGCGCCGGAACCGCCGGGTCGACGAACTGAACGTTGCCGAGCTCGTCTTTCACAATGCCACCGTCCTCATCGAGCAGCGGCTTCTTCATCACCCCGGTGAGGTATTCACCGTTCTGACCGGGAACCCCTTCCGGATTCCGGGTGACATTGTAGAGCGCGTTGACCGAGGTGACCCATGCCGTGCGGTCCGGTGAGCCGGTACTCACCAGATCGAGGATGGCGTCCCGCTCCTTCGCGGTAAGGATATTCGGCTCCAGCACATAGACCGCCGGCGGCGAGGCCGTGAGCGTCGGATCGCCGATCTCCTTGTCGTTCAGCAGACCGCTGAATTCCAGCACGCCGGCCACCTGGGACCCGTTGATGAAACGGACCGCCAACGGGTCGTAACGCAGACGTTTCTGGAGCGAGGCCGGCAGCTCGTCGAAGATGTACTTGCCACCCTTCACGGTGACGCGGCCGCTGGCGGGCTGCAGTTCGCTCGGGAAGCTCGAGGTCGGCAGGCTGGCGGTCCGCTTGTCGAGCGCCTGGGTGACACGGGCGGTCCAGTTGTTCCTGAGTTGCTCCGGCTCGCCCTCGGGGTTGAGGGAGTCGAACACCACCTCCGCCGAGGCGAAGGCCGTAAGCTGGGGCAGTCCGGGCGCCGGGTCGGAGGTTCCGAGGAAAATCTCGTCGGCCGCGTTCTCGCCACCGGAGAAGGTCAGGGTCTCACCCGCCTTCAGGACCGGCGGATTGTCGGGCCACTCGGACTTGTAGATGACCCTGGTCGGCAGGTGCTCGGCCAGCGTGTTCTCGGAGGGGCCTCGCTTGACGTCGGCAGGCAGGAAAGCCACGGCATCGCCGGTGACCGGAACCCGCGGAGTGCGGGTGTCATCGTAGGTCGCGGTGTAGGTCGCTCCATCCTTGACCACCTCCACGGGCGGAACGGTGAGGTCGGAAGGCCACCAGAAATCCGGATTCAGCGGATAGTAGAACGAGGCGTTGAACCACGCACGATTGCCGCCGGAAATCGACCAGTAGGATCCCCGCCAGTCCTCCCAATAGGTTTCCTGCGGGAAGAAGTTGTTGCCGAAGGTCTCGGCGGGCGGGCTGGCACCGATCGCCACCCCGAGCGGGTAGAAGGGAATCACCGGCTCTCCGGCATTCATGACGACGTACGGCTGGCTCGCCAGGTTCGTCGTGCTCGCCGTGAAGTCGTTCGCAAAGCGGTAGAAGGGCTGGTCGCCGAGGCTGCTCTCCCGCTTCACGGTGTAGAGGTTCATCCGGATCTCGTCGGCGGCTTCATCGAAGAACTGGACCAGCACAAAGGGATCGGAGGTGTAGGCATTGGCGCCACTCGTGACGTTCGGGTTGTCGCGGTTGATGTCGCCATCGCGCAGCGCGTAGATGGCCGGCGGTCGCGGCGAGACGTCGGAGAAGCGCAGCGACGGGGCGACCAGGGCA
Source organism: Haloferula sp. A504 (assembly GCF_044385805.1). Classification (NCBI taxonomy): domain Bacteria; kingdom Pseudomonadati; phylum Verrucomicrobiota; class Verrucomicrobiia; order Verrucomicrobiales; family Verrucomicrobiaceae; genus Haloferula; species Haloferula sp. A504. The sequence continues at coordinate 8,610 of NZ_JBISBU010000023.1, read as the reverse complement.
TGTTCCTCGTTGGGATTGTAGCCGGGGGCATCCGGATCGGGCTGCTGATAGATCTGGACCGCCTGCAGGCGGGATGGGTCGTAGGTGGTCGCCTCGGGCGTGTCGTCGATGGCCGGTGCCGTGACCTGCTCGCCGCCGGTCCGTCCGAATCCCTCACTGCCGAACTGGCTGGCGATCACGATCTGCGGCGTGTCGGCAGCCCGCGGCCAGACCGGACGGTAGATGCGGGAGATCCACGGCCACATCAGCGTGTCGTTGGCCCTCGGATCGTCGTACCAGACGATGATCGGAAGCTCGTCGTCCGGCACGCCGGGATGTTCGTTGACGGGGATGACCGGTCCCGGCAGCGCTCCCTTGTTCACCACCGACAGCGAGGAGGTGTCGGCGAGCAGTTGGTCCATGTCGTAGATGTCGATCGCCGCCAGGCCCTCGAGCGCGCCGGCATCGTAAACGAAGGGATTGTAGCGAGCCCGGCCGCTTGGATCGTAAACGTAACCGGTCCCGAGACCGGCCCGGTCGACCTGCGGGTCCAAAATCCTCGAACCGACCGGCACCTCCTTCGGGACCGCGGCGAGGCTGACGTTCCACGGCCGGGTATCGACCACCCTCACCGCCAGAAACTCGCGCGGTTCCCCGCGGCCGACCCGTTGCAGTTGGCTGAAGAGCAGGACGCTGATGCCGGGGTTCTCGGTCGAGAACATGCCGTCATCGTCGACCGTGGCTCCGGCGGTGGTGAACTTGACCGAGCGGAAGGAGAGCTCATCGCCGGGATCGGGATCCAGATTGACGGCCGGGGTGCCGTGGATGTGCGGGTAGTGACCGCGGATCTGGCGTTCGGAATCGAAGGGCAACTCGGCGATCACCCGGACCTCGACCGCATTCTCCGCCTCAAGTCCCGGCTTCCAGGGCACCGTGAAGCGTCCGGGGACGGTCGGGAAAAGGCGACCGCTGACCGGGTCCCACTCCGCCATCAGGTCGGCCCCGGGTGGCGTCACGCCTGGCTGCACCGCGATCGGATCGGGGACCGCATTGATGATGGGTTCGGGCTCCCGGACAAAAGTCGTGGCATACTGGGGGGCATTTGCGAACAGGGGTCTGCCGACCGTGGCATGGATCACGATCGCACCCGCACCGTATCGCCAGAGCGCCCGCACCGGTCGGCGCAGGCTCCGGATTTCGTAGCCGATGAATCCATCAGGATTTCCCTGGGTCCACGCGGCCACGGGGCTCCCGTCCACCTCGGCCGGCCCACCGGTGGTGGGCAGCCCGGACGCCGGATCGATCTCGCCCGTGTTCGAAAAGTAATAGCCGTCGCCATTCACCCATCCCGTCAACGCCAGTCCGTCGGGGCCCGGTTCGTTGGCCGGGGCCATCACCCGAATGCTCGCGCCCGGGTCGAACCACGCCACACCGTCGACCACCGTCCGGTCGACCGGTCCGGCTTCGCCGGGAACGACCTCGAAGACCCGCGGCAGGTCGGCCCGCGAGGTATCGTCGGCTGTCAGCCGGACGCCGTACTGGATCTGCCAGATGTAGGTGACTCCGCCGGGACCGTACATCGTGAAGCTCCCGAGTTGCTGGCGCTGCTCGACCGTCTCGAAGGCGAAGCGATTGACATACGACACATGACGCCAGATTCCCTTGGCGAGAGGTTCTCCCGCACCGGTGCCCGACACGAAGGGCACATTGATGGTAAAGGAAAGGCGGTCGACGTTGGTGATGTCCTTGTGGATCTTGTTGTAAAACTCGTATCCACTTCCCGTGATCTCAACGCTGTTCCCCGCGACCAAGCCGTGGTTGTAGGTTCCCGCAGCGTTGTCCTCCATGGTGATCCTGGTCTTGCCTCCATCGTTGGAATAGGAGGCGACCGTGCCGGTCTGCGATTGGCGGATGTCCGCCCGCGTCGGCGCGAGCCGGGCATCGTTGTAGTCCTTGGTCCGGTCCTCGTTCGGCGGGCCGTAGGCACGGTAGCCGTCGACCACGAAACGGATGTCGAGACCGGGATGGCTGAAGTTGTCGACCAGCGAGCCGTCGATCTGGACCACCGGCTGGGTGCCGCGGAGGACCCACTGCTTGCTGACAGGCGGATCCGGGGTGCCCGCCGCGTCGGATGCCAGCGGTCCCGCCCACGGTGTATCGGCAATGACCTCCACGCTCTGGGTCTTGGAAAAGTCGTGCGCGATCCTGAGGGCGTAGTAGTGCTCCCATTTCACCCGGATGTCGGTGTCGTCGAGCGCCTCGAAGTCGTAGTTGGTCGGGTCGCCGGTCTGCGCGATGTCGTTTACCGACATGCCGAGCGCGACAAACCGCTCCTCCGCTTCCTCGGCGATCAGGTCGGGTTCGCCGTCGCTGCTTCCGGAAAGGAACTCGGAATGGATGTTCTTGTACACCTCCTGCGGGGCGATCACCTGGACCCGGTCGCCATGACCGGCCTCGAAGGTCACGGTCTCGAAGTTGTCCGAGACAAGGACACCGTCCCGGTGGACTTCGACACCCCGCACGAAGGCACCGTCATCGCCCTGGGACTCGGCCTGGGTCGTTACGGTGATCTGCCGGCCCGGCCCCCGGAAGATTGGCTCCGCCGGCGCGTAGTCCGGCAGGATCCGGGTGGCAGTGGCGATGCCGTTGCGCACGCCGGCCCGCGCGTTGTTGGCAAGGGTTCCGCCGTTGTTGTAGAAGGCAAAGCGGTTGTTGACGCCGTCATTGGACCCTGCGGTGTCGAGATCGACGCGGAAGGACAGCGATTCACCGGGATCGAAACCATCGTCGGAGGACGACGGTGTCCACACCATCACCGTGGGACTGATGACGAAAGCCCCGTTGTCGCCTGGGGGGGCGTTCGTTTCCAGGAAGTCACTGGTATCGAACACATAGCCGGTCGTGGTGATGTCGAAGGTGACCCCGGTGAACGACAAGTTCGGTGAGTTGTTCGTGATCGTGACGGACGGCCGGTTGGTCGTTCCGCCGATTTCCACCGTGAACAGCAGGTCCGAGGGATCGGCGAACAAGGCCGGCGTGAGACCGGTGGCGGCAGTCAGGGAGACGATCAGCGCGCGGAGTCTGGAGAAGGAATGCATGGGGAAATTTGGGTGGGCGCGCCTCAGCGGCCGTTGAGCGTGTCGATCAGGCTGATTCGCTGAAGTTGGAAACCGCCACGGACCCTCAGGCCGATGTCCTTGTCGGGGCCGAGCGGCTTGTGGAGTCCGAAGATTTCCTCTTCGTAGATGCCGGAAATACGGTCGATGCCGTAGCCGGCCCGGGAGCGTGGTTGGTCGTCCTGCGAGAAGAACGAAAGGGTGACCGTGCGGTTGACGTCGAAGCCCCTCGCATGATCCGGGTGGCGGCGGTGGCGGAAGGGGTTCGTCGGATGATTCGCCGGCAGCAGCATTTCACCCGTGAGGCCGGATGCACCGGGGCCGAAGGAACCGCTCATCGGCAGTTCGGTGAGGAACGCGCGGGAGGCCGCGGTGAAGGTCCCCACGATCGCATCGGTCGCGGCATCCAGGGCACGACGCTCGATCGACTCCGGGGTGGAGATCACGTTCTCACTCTCCTTGACGGCGGCTTCCGCGGCGGCCGAGGCCGCGGTGCCGACGCTGCTGGTGAAGGTTTCGGTGTCGATGAAGTCGTTGTAGTCCAGCGAGGGGACCGTCGGCGGTGCCGGATAGCGCGGAACCTTCGTGGCGAGGGCCTCGCGACCGGCCTCTTCCCCGAGGATCGCCGCCTGGGCGGCCAGCGACGAACCGTCCGTCGCCACCTCACCGAGGATGGCCTCGATCAGGATCTCGACCGCATCACGGGCGCGGCTGTCCGAGTAAGTACTGATCTGGAGGGTCAGTGCCTCGCTCCTGGCTTGGACGACCTTCGCTTGCTGCTCGATCGCCGTGCGCACCGCGTTCGCCTTCCGCCAGCGGCCGCCGTCCGCCGGAACCCAGTCCCCCTTGACCGCGGGATCGCCGTCGGCGTCATCGAAGGCGACGCCGATCGAAAAGCTGTCGGCGTCGATCACCGTCACGACCTGCTCTCCGTTGTATTCCGCCTTGTCAGATCCCGAGATCACCACCCGGTCACCCGATGACAGGCCGTGGGCCACCGAGGAAACCAGGGTCGGCACCACCGACGGCGGCTGGAACGAGGCAATCGGCCGGGGAAGGTCCCAGCTGCCCTTCTGCGCCGGATTTCCTCCGAAGGCCTGGTTGATCGAGAAGGAGTTGTCGTCGATGCGGGTGATCGTCTTGATCCCGTTGTAGGAGGGTTCACCGGAGCCTTGGATCTCGATCCGTGCGCCGTTGTCGAGCCCGTGATCCGGTGCCGTCACGGCGATTCCCGCCGACCCGTCGGCCGTTCCCGCGTAGCCGGTGATCTCGCCCGAGCGGACCGACCACACGCCGGGCACCGGCGGGCTCGAATCGAAGGGCACCTCGATGGTGAAGCGGTCGGCATCGATCACGGAAACCAAGTGCTTGCCGTTGAAGGCGGCCAGCGGTGAATCGCGCAACGTGATCAGTTCGCCATCCGAAAGGCCGTGCGCGGGTGACTCGACGGTCGTCGGGGTGATGTTCGTCAAGGCGGCATAGCCGCTGATCGCACCGCCGGTGACGAAGGGAACGTCGATCTGGAAGGTGTCGTCATCGAAATTGATCACCTTCCGGACGCCACCGTAGGCACCGATCGCGGTATCGAAGATCGCGACCTCGTCATTGGTCACGAGTCCGTGGGCGGGAGAGACGATGACGGTTCCGGGAGCCGGGTCGGCGGGCTGGAACGAGTCGACCGGCACCGGCGGCAGGGCGTCCGCGGCCAAAGCACCGGCTTCCGCCCCCTCGCGGATCATGTCGCCCAGCAGTTCGCTGGCGAGGAAGCGGTCGTAGGCGCCGTCGGTCTCGACGAAGGAGGCCGCGGTGTTCTCGGCCACCGTCCTTTTCTCGTCGTCCGTGGCGTCGGCCGGGAGTGCGGCCACCGCATCGAGGATGGCCTGGATCATCTCGATCCCCCGCCGGTCACCGAAGAAGGAGTTTTCGAAAAGCTCCACGGCTTTCGCCTCGAGGTCGTCGGTCGGACCACCGGTCGCGATCGAGCGCACGGCGGCGAGGGTGAGGGGGTCCTGGAGAAAATCGGAGAAGGCCGAGGCGGCGTCGGCCTCGGCGATGACCGTCTGGGCCGCGGCCTGGGCGGCCGCGGTGACCGTTGCGATCGAGGCGCCGGCGGCCTGGGCGGCAGTGGCCGCAGCCGCGGCGGCGCGACCGGCAATCTCGTTCACCGCCCCGGTTGCCTTGGCGTCACCGAAGTCGAACGCCACGCTCGAAATGCGCGTTGCCGGCTGGGGTGGGAAGTCCCCGTAGAGTCGTGGATCCGTCACCAGCGCAAGATCCGAGTCGGACACCTGGTCTCCCGCCTTCCGACCCACGATCGCCACATGCTTGATCAGGCTGACGTTCCCGGACGCGTCGACGTGGAGGATGAGCCGTAGTTTCGCCAGGTCCGAAGTCGGTGCCGTGACCGCCGGATCCGGCGCCCGCGGGATGTTGTCCTCGTCGAGCGGGATCGTCACCTGGCTGACCTCGGAAAGCGTCGCTTCTCCGACCCAGAGTCCGCGGTGGGGGCTCGACTGGGCTCCGGCGTGAATCGTAGCCAGCAGGGAGAAAGCCAGAGCGAAGCTCCGGCGGAAGGGGCAATGAGTCATGAGTTTGAGGGAAAGGTCGCGGCAGGCGCGAAATCGAGGGCGGTGTTGCAGGCGCTCAGTCGTTCAGATCGTCGCGGAAACCCCGGACCGGCACCCAGTTTTCGGAGCCAAGGTCCGTGGTGATCTTGAGCAGGGTCGCCTGTTCGGCTTTCAGCATGTCACCCGAACGGCATTCAAAGGGAACGGCCACTGATCCGCCGACTTCCAAGGGCGGAAGCGCCTGTTGCCAGGTGCCGCTTGGCATCGGCACGCCGACCGCCGAGATTGGATTCGCGGGGTCGCCGACCGAGCTCACCACCACCGACAAGGGCACCCCTCCCGCCACTCCGGGAACATGGTGGATGGTCAGGCCCAGCGGATGCGGGCAGGCGTTGCGGAGAATCAGCTCCCCGTCACCCCGGCCGACGGAAAGCCCCTGCCTGAGCGGGGTTTCAACCGTCAGGGGGCCTTGGTAGTTGGACGGACCGTCGCAAAAGATCCAGAAGGCCTCTCCGGAGCGCATCGCCTCCGTCGCCGGTTGAAGCACCTGCTTCCAACGGGCATTCACCAAACGATAGATCTTCTGGCCCCGGTGGGCGGGCGAACCCGCGAAGAATTCCGCAAAGGTCGGCCCCCCGGGTGAACGGACGGAGAACCCGACAAAATTGTAGGCATCGGGCTTCCAATCGATGACCGCACGCTCGACCTCGCCGAGCACATTCCACTGACAGGGGGCCGTGGCATGAACCAGATAAGCCCGGTTGCCATGGATGGCGTCGAGGGACCGCAGGAACGACTCCGGCAGTTCTCCCGAATACCAGATGCCCCAGCCACTGCTCGTCGAGAGATTGATCGTCGAATCGGTGACAAACTGGTTGCTGACCGGGTTTTCGAAGAGCGTGGCCGCCTTGTCGACCGGCAAGCCTGCGAACACCTTCGCCGGTGAAGTATCGACAGGCTCGACTTCGAGAAAGACCGCGTTCCAGCCCTTGCCCAAGGAAATCGACTGGGTCCGCTGGAGGCCGTCTTCAGCCCGGGCCGAGAGCGAAACCACGATGGCGAGCAGTGGGAAAAACCACCTCAGCGTGCCATTTCCGGACCAATTTTTGTTAGGGACGACGGCCCGGAAAATCGACATGTGATCAGAAAAAGGGTTGGGAGAGCTCGCCGATGGCAGGAGTTCCCTCAACCAGCAAACATTGAACCGAGCCTTACCCAACCGCCTAAGCTCCGGTAAAGATGAATCGCGCCACAGATGCCGGGATCCGTCACGGATCGCTGATTCCCAGATCTTTACGATGAATTAAAAAACCGCGCATATTCTCTTGGATCCCCCGCTGGGGTGAAACGAACCAGACGTCCCGCCAGGTGACCGAACCAACGGTGCTCGTGCAGCGTGGAGGCCCATCTCCTGCCCGCGGAACGGCGAAACCCACGGACGATGCCAAGGAACCTGCGGGTCACGACACCGTAGTCGAGGACCGGAAAAACGCGGGCGCGGCTTTACCCCGGTGCCCCGTCTGGCAGGATCCCGCTGCATGAAAAACAGCAAGCAAGCCGTCGTCGTCTCGCGCGAAGGCATGGGGTCGGGCGATCCCGAACTCGGACTGCGCCTGCTCCGCAAGTACCTCGCCTCCGATCTCGAGCGCGACGAATGCGCCGAGCGTTACGTCTTCTACAATGGAGGCGTGAAGGCGGCGCTGCTCGACGACGAGGTGAACGCACTGCTCAAGCAACTCGAGCAGCGCGGCTCGCTGATCATCCTCTGCGGCACCTGCCTCGACTTCTTCGAACTCACGTCTCGCCTCAACGTCGGCACCAACGGCTGCATGGGCGACGTCCGCGAGTCGATGGCGATGAGCCGCGTCGACTACCTCTGAGTTCAGTCTCCATCCAGCAGGTTGCCGAGACCGCCGAGCACCGAGCCCTCGCCCTTGCCGCCGGAGCCGATGTTGCCGGCGACCCGGTCGGCAAGGCGCGAGAAGGGCAGGCTCTGCAGCCATACGGTGCCGTGACCCGAAAGGGTCGCGAGGAACAGACCCTCGCCGCCGAAGAACATGCTCTTCAGGTTGCCGGCGCGCTGGATGTCGTAGCTGATGCCGTCGGTGAACGCGACCAGGCAGCCGGTGTCGACCCGCAACTGGTCACCCTTGAGCTCCTTCTTGATCACCGTGCCTCCGGCGTGGATGAAGGCCATGCCGTCGCCCTCGAGGCGCTGCAGGATGAAGCCCTCGCCGCCGAAGAAGCCGGCCCCGAGTTTTCGGTTGAAGGCGATGCTGACCTTGGTGCCCAGCGCCGCGCAGAGGAAGGCATCCTTCTGGCAGGTGATGCCGCCGCCGAAGGAAGCCATGTCGAGAGGCATGATCTTGCCCGGATACGGCGCGGCGAAGGCCGCGCGCCGCTTGCCGGATCCGCCGGCATGCGTGAAGTGGGTCATGAAAATCGACTCTCCCGTGAGCGCCCGCTTGCCGACCGCCAACAGCTTGCCCATCACGCCCTCCTGCGGAGAGGAGCCGTCCCCCATCTTCGCCTCGAAGGTGATGTCGCTCTCGATGTAGTTCATCGCCCCGGCTTCGGCGATCACCGTCTCGCCCGGGTCGAGCTCGACCTCGACGATCTGCATGTCGTCGCCGAAAACCTCGTAGTCCACCTCATGGCAGCGCCGCGAAGCCGCACCGCCGGCCGGGACCGGCGGCGGCGGCGTGGAACCCCCCGCGAACAACGCGGGAAGCACCCCGGAAGCCGGTGCCCACTCGGCCATGCCCGATTTCCACAGCATCGTCTGCGGCGTGACCGTGCCGGCCGCGACCAGGCTCTTGAGTTGTTCCTCCGTGACCTTCTGCGAGGCGTTCTGACTGTCGAGATAGTGCCATTCCTGCATAACGGCCCACGTCGTAGCAAATCGACCCGTGCTGACGATGGTAAAATCAGGCCTGATCCGTAACCTC
>NZ_JBISBU010000239.1:0-353 GCF_044385805.1 Haloferula sp. A504 | reverse complement strand
CCGTCGCCCCCGCGATAGCTGTAGGTCCAGGTGCCCCGATTGGTCACGACCGTCTTGCGCCTGCCCTTCGTGTCGAAGCTCGCGTAGCCGAAATCGGGGGCACCGGTGACGTTGCTGTCCGCCGTGGTGATCCGGCCAGTCGGACCGCGTCCCCAAGTCTGAATCACCGGCCCGCGGGTGATGCCGGTAATGCTCCGGTTCCCTGCATGTCGTCCGTAGCTGGCCGAGAAGCCATCCGCGCTCACCCCGCTGATCTCGTCGCTCGCTCCGTTGTAGTGGAGTTGGACCACGTGCGGCGTGAAACCTCCGCCTTCCCGGGTGAGGGTGACCGTTTCCAGCCGCCCGATCGTGTC
>NZ_JBISBU010000238.1:0-353 GCF_044385805.1 Haloferula sp. A504 | reverse complement strand
GACACGATCGGGCGGCTGGAAACGGTCACCCTCACCCGGGAAGGCGGAGGTTTCACGCCGCACGTGGTCCAACTCCACTACAACGGAGCGAGCGATGAGATCAGCGGGGTGAGCGCGGATGGCTTCTCGGCCAGCTACGGACGACATGCAGGGAACCGGAGCATCACCGGCATCACCCGCGGGCCGGTGATTCAGACTTGGGGACGCGGTCCGACTGGCCGGATTACCTCGGCAAACAGCAACGTCACCGGCACCCCTGATTTCGGCTACGCGAGCTTCGACACGAAGGGCAGGCGCAAGACGGTCGTGACCAATCGGGGCACCTGGACCTACAGCTATCGCGGGGGCGACGG
>NZ_JBISBU010000237.1:0-354 GCF_044385805.1 Haloferula sp. A504 | reverse complement strand
TTGGGTCAGTAAGCCAACCACACCGATCGCCCCCGATCCGACCCCGGTGGTACTAAGCCGGGAAACGGACCACGGCCCAAAGGTACTTCGCCACGAGCGCCCGCGCAAGTTCGCCGGCCATGATGGCTCGTCTTACCAGTCCGCCGGGCAACGGGGGCACAGCGTCGTCCTCAGACGACGCGGTCGGTGTTCGCCACCAGCAGCCGCCTCTCCGCCGAGGTCACCCGTCCCGGGCCGAGGCCCGCGCGCCTGGAACCCGCCATGTCGAACCGGTCCTCCCGGATCGGCACGTTCCCGGACGCCCTCGAAACGACCTTCAAAAAATCCCTTGCGAAGCTCTGGTACTACTGACCC
>NZ_JBISBU010000236.1:0-357 GCF_044385805.1 Haloferula sp. A504 | reverse complement strand
CCGGTTTCAAGCCGGCATCCGACGTTTGCGTGATTCCCTCGCCACCGAGTCCCTCAGCGGATACGCGGTGATGTTCGGGGATGTCCTTCCGGGCCTCTTCCTGCGGTCGATCGACCCCACCAAGCGCAACCGCCATTTTGGACACATTCCGGTATTCTGGTCCTGGATTGCCCAGATTCTGGAAGGCAACGCGTCCTGCCCGAAGGCCCTTGGACTCATCAGCCTCCGGATCGCCTCCCCAGAAATGCCTTCCCCCTCGAAGTCAGGCTCCCGCCGACTTTGTCGGGGCACGCGCGCCGCCAAACATGCCCCCGGCGTGCCGTCATGTGGGCTGCTGGCCTATGGGGACATGTGATC
>NZ_JBISBU010000235.1:0-359 GCF_044385805.1 Haloferula sp. A504 | reverse complement strand
CCGCACAGCAGGCCGTGGGCGATGAGGCCGAACATCGCGACTTTCGCGTAGCGCCGCGAGGTGGCCGCGCGGTGGTCGGGCACGAGGTGGAAGGCGTCGGCGAGGCTGCGCAGGTGCTTGCATTTCAGCGCGCAGCGGGCTCCGGCGACGCCCTCGCTGGTGGCCCGCTGGAAAATGTCGGGCAGCGGCGCGGGGCTGGAGAGCAGTTGCCGGGCCTTCTTGTGGAGCTCGTAAATCCAGTATCGCTTGGGCCTCTTCTCGTCAGTGTAGAACTCGCTGCGGTGGCGCCGGCAGCCCTTGGTGAAGCCCAGCGGCGTCCAGTTGGAGGCTTTGTAAAGCGTGCCTTCATGAAGCTGCGG
>NZ_JBISBU010000234.1:0-359 GCF_044385805.1 Haloferula sp. A504 | reverse complement strand
CCGCACAGCAGGCCGTGGGCGATGAGGCCGAACATCGCGACTTTCGCGTAGCGCCGCGAGGTGGCCGCGCGGTGGTCGGGCACGAGGTGGAAGGCATCCGCGAGGCTGCGCAGGTGCTTGCATTTCAGCGCGCAGCGGGCCCCGGCGACACCCTCGCTGGTGGCCCGCTGGAAAATGTCGGGCAGCGGCGCGGGGCTGGAGAGCAGTTGCCGGGCCTTCTTGTGGAGCGCGTAAATCCAGTATCGCTTGGGCCTCTTCTCGTCGGTGTAGAACTCGCTGCGGTGGCGCCGGCAGCCCTTGGTGAAGCCCAGCGGCGTCCAGTTGGAGGCTTTGTAAAGCGTGCCTTCATGAAGCTGCGG
>NZ_JBISBU010000233.1:0-365 GCF_044385805.1 Haloferula sp. A504 | reverse complement strand
GATCGAGTTTGGTCGGTTCGCCGACCGGCGCGGGAAGGGCGGGGGGAAGCGGGCGGAGACCTTCGACTTCCTCGGTTTCACGCACAAGTGCGCGAAGCGGAGGAGCGACGGGAGTTTCGTCCTCCATCGTCACACGGTGGCGAAGCGGATGCGTGCGACCTTGCAGGCGATCCGGTTGGAACTGCGCAAGCGGATGCATCGACCGCTGGGAGAGACCGGACGGTGGTTGCGGAGGGTGGTGCAAGGCTGGCTGAATTATCATGCCGTGCCCTTCAACAGTCGTCGCATCGGGTTCTTCGTGGATGAAGTGACCCGCCACTGGCTCCGGGTGATCCGACGCCGCAGCCAGAGAGGGAGGAGCCGCT
>NZ_JBISBU010000232.1:0-368 GCF_044385805.1 Haloferula sp. A504 | reverse complement strand
TCCTCCCCGTTCGGGCCGGTCAGGTACATCCGCAGCACGCCACGCTCGACGGCGAAGCTCACCAGCGTGGGCTGCTTGCTCAGGGCCAGATCGGGTTCCGCCAGCACTCCGTCCTCGGGGATCAACCGATAGTACAAACCCAGTCCGGTCCCGGGGTCTTCAAACGAAAGAATCGACGCCCGCTCGCCCCCTTCGGGCAGCTTGTAGCGCAGCACCAGCACCGTGGCCCCCTCGAGCACCGCACTTTCGCCATCGCGCAAGGCCCCCATGTTCTCATACAGGGCGTAGCCTTCCGCACTGCCGATCACCCGCACCACGTAGTTGTTGATCAGCGGTGCCTCCCGCGTCAGGAAATCCTGCGCCCGGAA
>NZ_JBISBU010000231.1:0-368 GCF_044385805.1 Haloferula sp. A504 | reverse complement strand
TTCCGGGCGCAGGATTTCCTGACGCGGGAGGCACCGCTGATCAACAACTACGTGGTGCGGGTGATCGGCAGTGCGGAAGGCTACGCCCTGTATGAAAACATGGCGGCCTTGCGCGATGGCGAGAGTGCGGTGCTTGAGGGGGCCACGGTGCTGGTGCTGCGCTACAAGCTGCCCGAAGGGGGTGAGCGGGCGTCGATTCTTTCGTTTGAAGACCCCGGGACCGGACTGGGTTTGTACTACCGGTTGATCCCCGAGGACGGAGTGCTGGCGGGTCCCGATCTGGCCCTGAGCAAGCAGCCCACGCTGGTGAGCTTCGCCGTCGAGCGTGGCGTGCTGCGGATGTACCTGACCGGCCCGAACGGGGAGGA
>NZ_JBISBU010000230.1:0-368 GCF_044385805.1 Haloferula sp. A504 | reverse complement strand
CGCCGCATCGCCAGAGCCCGCAAGGTCCCGCTGGACTCCATCCACGTGTGCTACGAGGCCGGCGGATGCGGCATGTGGATCGCCCGCCATTTCGACAAGATCGGCGTGCCCTGCACCGTGATCGCCCCGTCGCTGATCCCTTCCCAATCCGGCGACAAGGTCAAAACCGATAAAAAGGACGCCCGCAAGCTCGCCCGCCTCCACCGCGCCGGAGAGTTGACCGCCGTGCGTGTCCCCGACGAGACCGACGAGGCCATCCGCGACCTCTGCCGCGCACGGGTCGATGCCCACGATGACCTGCGCCGCGCCCGCACCCGCGTGCTCGCCCTGCTCCGGCGCCTCGGCATCCACTACCCGGGCAAGACGCA